>CAZPPD010000270.1:0-7337 GCA_964588185.1 uncultured Alcaligenaceae bacterium
CCAAGCTACCTTACACGTCATGCACGTAGAACTTAAATGTCCAAGGTTCATTCCAAATTTAACCGGCAAACAATTTGAAACTCAAGCAAGTTCCGAAACTTTTGGTTACGGGCCTTTGTTCGTGTAGAATAATTAAGCATATTCCCTTGGAGAAAAGAGAGTGAACCATGTCAACGCCTGTTGGGATTGATGAAGCACAAGCCAAGTTGAAGGATATCATTGCGAATCTCGGGCCTCATGATGAGGTGGTCATAACGGAGAATAATCGTCCAATCGCCCGACTTCTTCCGACTGTTAGCCCGCAGCCCAAATTCGGGGGCTGCAAAAGCATGCTCACCATTGTTGAGGAGGACGATGAGCATCTGGAGGATTTTAAGGAATACATGCCATGAGGATTCTGTAGGATACTCATGCATTCTTATGGTTTGTTTTGGGCGATGCTAAATTGAGCTCCACAGCACGCACCCAAATCGAAGACCCGGCGAACGAAAAGTGGATCAGCCCAGCCAGTTATTGGGAAATTGCCATCAAGATTAGCATCGGGAAGTGTTGTCGCCGCGCAGTATCTAGTTCGCACTGTTGGCAATCGAGTTGCGATTTCAGTTGTCTGATGATCTTTTGATCATGCGTTTTCTCTTCGTCGAGTTGAGTCAACAACGCGCTAATCTGATTCTCAAGTGCAGAGACAACCGAACGCTGGTCCTGCAATTGCTGAACGTTGCGAATTTGGTTTTCAAACCACAGCCTGAGCATCGCGAAGAGTTCGAGAATCGCGTTCTGTTTCTGTCTTTCGGGAGTCATCAAGAGTTCCTTTCTTTGTCTGTCAATCCTTGTTGTGATGATCTCACTTACTATCAAGATGTCAGCGGAAGAAGGTGCCGCACTTTGACAAGAAACTTGCGGCTGTGAGTCCATGGTATCTCGGCACGATGCTGCAGTTGACCAACAACCAAGCCAGGATGAACACCAATCTCTCTGGCAAACGATGTGATTTTCGCGTGTGAGTAGTAAGGTTGGGTTTCAGCAATGAACTGATTCAACTGTTGCTGTGGAACTGACCAAATATGAGCCTGATTATCTGCTTCACGCTCAATAGGTGGTTTTGGGTCGTCTTCCTCGTCCGAGTCATTGCGAACAATGTCTACATCTAACACAGAACGATTATTGTGCAGCACGATATGTGCTAGTTCATGTAAGAGCGTGAACCAGAAAGAATCAATTCGATCATAGCGAAGCGAAATCGCAACTACTGGGCCTTCGTCCATCCAAAACGCAGCTCCGTCAATCTTCGTGCCTTTGATTTGTTCAAGGAATACAGTACGAACACCAACACCTGCTAGCTCATTAGTCAGTGTTGGAAGCGTCGTATTGTCAACATGCACTCGGGTTAAGGTAGCTGCAAAATCTCGAATTGCAGATACGTCAATCTGACTAACCTTGACCTCCTGTTCTCGCGCAAGTTGCCGACATCTCGCGAGCCAGGCCAAATGACTGTAGGACACTTTCTCAGATACATCAGATCGTCGAAATGCGAATCTCCATTCCGGATCAGCCCCAAGGTCGCAGATTCCCAAGAAGCTACAGATCTGTTGGCCAAGCGTGCCAAGATCTTTTGATCCCGGAATCCAGTTTCGCTTGACTATTTCTCGGACAGGTACGCGGGAGTAAAGCTGCGCACGTTCCGAGACAGGCTTAGGGTCCGTCTTGGCTAGCTTAAGCCGGTACGCATTTTCCAGATTCAAGAAATACTCCGCAGAAGTGCCAAAGGCAGCAGCCAGCTCCTTGGCGGTCTCCGGGGTTATCGCCTTCTTTCCCGTTATGATCTCGTTGACCATCTGGACAGGTCGTCCCAGAATTTCTGCCAGATCCCCCTGTGTCCATTCACGCGCTTCCAGTTCCTCGCGAATGAAATCACCGGGCGGAAATACTTGTGCTGGAATTAGATTGGTCGTCATTTCTTCTTCCCGTGGTAGTCCTCAATCGCAACGATTATTAGCTGCTCTTCGCTTCCTTTCTTTTCGATCTCAAAGATGAGCCGCCATTGATCGTTTAGACGAAGGGAGTGTTGGTGCTTTCGTTTGCCCTTGAGCTTTTCGAAACGCAGTGATTTAAGGGCGCGAAGGTCTCGCTGGTTCTGAGCGCTACGGATTTGCTGCATTCGCTTGCGGAACGCAGTAACTATCGCTTCTGCGAAGCCGGCATTGAAGCCTTCTTCAGTATAAAGCCGTCGAAGATTTTTATCCCGAAACTCAAACTCCATTTCGATGTCCTTATCTAAGTGCAACCTCCTTCTTTAATCATATATCCTCAGGACAATTTGTCAATCACCCAATCACCCAAAGTATGAATGTTTTAAGTGTATTTTTTGGGGTGCTGCCTTTCTTTCGTTTTTAACATGCTTCGGGCTGACCCGGATCGGCGGTTTGGCGGCGGGCTGTGTGGGCGGGGTAGAGAAGGATGCGATACCCCCGGCGAGGCGTGCAACAACCCATTCCTGACGGTAACTCTACCACGACATTGAACAGACTGAGCTTCAGACAATTGGGTTCAGCCCCCGAAAACCTTCCGAATACTTCTCCTCACCTTTTCCCCGGAATCCGGAATCCGGGTTTGAGGCGGGCGAAGGTTTTGAAATGTCGCCTGTATTCTTCCATTTGGTACCAGCGTTCGTGCCGGGGTGGCTGAATCACTTTCCCTTCCGGATAGTCCTTACCTGACGCGCTGTCCTCCACCGATTGGAGTATCTTCTCTCCTTCAGCCTTCATTTTTGCGAAGCGGTCGGGATGGGCTGCCGAGATGTCTTTCGTTTCGCTGGGGTCACTTTCCAGGTCATACAGTTTCCATTCACGTTTCCTCCTGCCGATACCGAAAAGCTTGTACTTTCCGTCGATAAAGGCACTACCCCTGGACGTGAAGGGGATGAGGCGTTGTCGCTTTGGGGTTTGGCCGCGGAACAGTGCCGCAATACTTTCCCCGTCATGCACGGCGAGCTGAGAGTCTTTGGGGAGGTCGAGCAAGTCGACAATGGTTGGCATGATATCCATCGTCGAAGCGGGAAAGTCTGTGATCTGGGGTTTAATGTGGCCCGGCCACTCGATGATACCAGGAACGCGGAGACCTCCTTCGTGATTACTGCCTTTGTGTCCGCGTAGCTTGCCTACGGAATGGGGATCGATTTCAAGTCCTCCATTATCGCTGCAATACCACACCAGGGTATTGTTCTGGATACCCATATCCCGCAATCCTTTCCTCAACATGCCAATGCTGCGATCGATCGCCACAATCTCTCCGAGGTGATTGGCAAGTCTTCCTCTCGGTCCTTGGGGTAACCCCTTGGTATCCTCATCGCGGGCAGCGAACGGAAAGTGCGGAGAGCCGTACCAGATCACGGCAAGGAAGGGAGAATCCTTCTGCTTCTTCATGAACTGAAGGGCCTCTGTCACCATGAGCTCGGAAGATTCTCCCTTAAGAGCCACGAATTTGCCATTGCGGCTCATCAAGGGATCCATGCCGAAAAAGTTGGTAGCCGCAAGCCACTCGTCGAAACCATAATGGCCCGGATGGTTGGGGTCGTCGGGCAGAATGGGAACGCCCGGTCCACTGACCCCGTTGAGATGCCACTTGCCGAAAAGACCGGTCACATAACCGGCTCGCCGGAGAGCCTGAGGGAGTGTCTTTTCTTGTAGGCACAGTCGATTGCCTATCGAGGGAACCCCGGTGCGCTTAGGAGTTCGCCCTGTCAAAACGGAAGCCCGAGTCGGAGAGCAGGTCGACGCCGCAGCATAAAAGCGATTGAAGCGAATGCCGGCCGCGGCCATGGCATCAAGGTTCGGCGTTTTCAAGTGCGGGTGGCCATTATAGCCCACCTGCCCCCAGCCCTGATCATCGGCCATGACGAGGATGATGTTGGGCTTTTTCTCGTCGGCGAATGTGCAATTGGTGGCAGATATGAGTCCGAGCAGGCAGGCTAAACCGATGACAAGTGACTTCATAATCAGGGTTCCTCAACTTTTTTGGGTTTGGGGTTATTTCTCGTCCAGGGGGTTTACTACCAACGCCACGCTCTTGTCCAACGAGTAATTGACAGGTTATTCTGAGGAGAAAAGTAGCACTGAACGGGGGATTGGTGGTTTCAGAATGCGAAGAAAACGGCATGGTGTTTTCTTATGAAACTTGAATAGAGTGGAATATAATCTTTGAATGGCAATGGTAATTTGTTTTATTGATAAAGCAATGCAACTCCTCCCCTATTCCCTCTCCTGTCGCTTTGCGCAAGTGGATTTTTTCAGTTCAAATCTCAGGACTAATCTCTAGTTATTTCAAAATCTTCTACTTCGTTCGTTTCAAGTCTTGTCCAGGTATTTTTGCAATGTTCACAGTAAAAGGTTATTCTATAGGTATATCGAATAACAGGAACCCTTTCCTGCCAACTTGCACTTATGGAATGATATGAACTACCACCATGGTATGAGTTTCCACTTACATATGAATGACCTACCGGTGGGGGGTGACCATGAAAAGTGGAATTGCTAGTACCTGAATAACGACCTGAAATTGAGCCACCTGCTTCGCGGGTAACTAAACCATAGCACTTCTTTGTTTCAACTAAAATCCGACCAATATCTTCTAATGTATTCCAGCTTCCACAAATATGGCATTCAGGAGAATTAGAATAAACAAAAGAGGAATAAAAGAATAAGCAGACTGCTATTAAGAAAAATACAATAACAAGTGAGAATCGTACTTCGGAATTACCCGTAGGGATACCTAGTAATGCTATTGATAAAATTATCATGAGGAAGCCAAGGATTGCCATAATCAAACACCGTCGTTTTAGGAGAACGGTTTCTTTACTTGGTCCAGGACAATTTGATTGGTTATTCGAAAATATGGGTATAGCTTTGGGGACAGTTGAAGGTTGAGAAGTTTGTGGCAGATTTGTGGAATTAGAAGGAAAACTAGCTGTTGAATTCGGAGAATAAACAACTCCAAGCAATGTTTTATTTATTTGTCCCGGAACTCTGACCTTCTGACCACAACTCGGACAGTAAATTTTATCCCCCGCCGAATTCTTGTTAACTTTTATTTGGCCTTTGCAAGTTGGACACTTTAAAACAACGGTGAATTGATTGGGGCTAGTTTGGGAATCAGGAATGCCTACCAAAATGGAACAAGATGGGCAAATGATATACGTCCCATCACTCCCATTGGGAGCTTGGAATCGATGATTGCAATCTTGGCACACCAATTGGATTGTCATTACTGCCCTTAGAAAAATCACTTTTACTTTTCAATGAAAACGGTCATCGCTTGGGCTTCCCTAGTCGATATTGGTCATGCTGGTCAGCCAGGTCGGTGGGCAAATCGGGTGAATCGATCACCAGGTCGCCAAAGAGCTGACCAAACGTCGTTTGCTCGTCAGCCTTCACCGGAACAATGCGTACGCGCGTTCCTTCCGCAAGCGCCTGGGCATCGTCCGGGACGATGACGCCGTTATGGACCACCCCTTCTAATTCCACGACACACCTCGTTTCTAAGGAAGGACAACAACCAGAAAGATTCCTCTTCCATGATACCTCTATCGTTTCCACTCGGCTACGTTCGCACGATGATCGGCGGACCGATGCCCCGGATCACGTGCACCATGTAAAAGTTCAGCCCGGACTATCCCGCAGATTGCAACACAAAGAGTTGGCAGCAACGCCGAATGTTTGGCGTCCTTTCCGCGCGTAAAGTCAACAACGACTGTTGAAGTTGCGTAGTGTCTGGGAGCGAGAAACGAAAGTCCAGCCGATTTCTTGAGCGTGCTGGAGGATGCGTTCTGGAACCAACTTGTGCTCCCCAGGTTCAGGCATGGGAAAACTTTTTCGGTACGTTATGAGGGCAGGGCAATCCTCCGGCTAGCGGCCGCCGCAAGTTCTTGTGCGAGGGATTTCTGATCCTCTTTCGCCGGTGGGTAACCCTTGATATCCGCGTGGTTGGGGTTATCCGGAAGAAGCGGTTTGGCAACCACGGTCAGTGGACCGACTTTGCAGGCACGAGCGGTAATGTCCGACCTGCCATAGAGGTTTTTCTTCCTCTGCAAGGCGATTTCACGGGCAACCTGCCATGTCTCCTCCGGAGTAGCATCGCGCTGACGATTTACCGATAACTCAACCTTCTTGTACGGCATAAAGAGTGCCGGCTTTACCGAGTCATCTTTTCGAAACTCATTGCTGTTCAGAATGAACCGGGCGAGTAATTCGTCATCGTCCACTGGTGGAATGTTATTCGGATCGATCATGCCGCGCAGATTCTCCGAATCCAGTAAAGAATGGTTTCCGGAACATCGCCATAAAATGGACAAGAGCCTCTCGGGTTCTCGATCCCAACCAGCGCAGCCCAAGATAGCATTCCGTCGGGGCCGACGCTCACGGACAGAATGCGTCGCGGTTGCCGAAACCATTCCAAATCTAAATGTCCGTCCGGTTCTGCGGTAATGTCAGGAACCGGATAGCCGTCCGGCAAAGCTTCGATCAACAGATAGGCGTCCCGCAAGGTATCTTGTTCAATCGCGTCCGCGTCTTCGTTGTCCCAGTTTGGGTAACGGCATTCTTCGAAAACTTCGCCGAGTTGGTCGTACGCGGTTTGTTTAGAAAATGTCATCGCTTCGCGGAACCGGTTCAACACCTCTCGCTTGGTGTTATCGAGAAACTGAGCCGCTGGGCTGAATCCTTGGGAAATGATTGTTGTCATCTGTTCGGCGCTCCAAATCTCTTTTCAGCGTCTTTGATAAAATTAAAGAATACAAAGTTCTTGAGGAACCGCATTTCTTTGAGTCGTTGCTCGATGGCAGCGTTATGCACACTGGTAGATTCCGTGGTGAATACATCAATGTCCACGATCAGCGATCTTCGCGGGACTATCGGTGGCTGAACGCCTTGAATCGCCCGCACCAAATTCACTCGATAAGGATAATTCGGGACCACCATGGTATCCTGCCGAAAAAAGGTGTCCGGGAGAAGTCCGATGGATTCCACCAGGTCTTGGGTCTCTTTGACAAAATCGGATGCGCGATCTCCCTCCTTCAGTTCTATTTGGGAAATAAAGCGCACGGCCAGACGCTCAACCGTTATCGGCACCGTAATTTCAACAAAAGTTTCCCAAAAGCGTAGTCCTTCATCAACGAAAGGCGGCCAATGCTCGTATGGGGCCAGCCGACTGAAAACCACCGCGTTCGGGGTGATCTGGCATACGTACTTCCGGTCCGTGCTCGTCAATCGGAACCCACCCCAGCGGGTTGCGTGTTGGGTTTCGACGACCTCGGACGAAGTGCTGAAGGCCGCCTCGACCGTGTG
>CAZPPD010000271.1:0-7328 GCA_964588185.1 uncultured Alcaligenaceae bacterium
CATAAAAATCCTTAGTCTCGAGCAAACTTAAACCCTCCAACTTGGGAGATGCACCCGCGAATGCATTGAAGTCGTATGATTGACGGAGGGATTCCGACAATTGCAATCACCATTCAGGTGCTGGAAATTCCTCTCTTATCACATAAAAATCCATTATCACGGGCGAACTTAAAACCTCCAACTTGGGAGATGCAATATGCAACTGGGTATGGTCGGATTGGGCCGGATGGGCGGCAATATGGTGGAGCGGTTGATGGATGCCGGTCATCAGTGTGTGGTTTGGACTCGGAATGCGGACAAAGTGAAAGCTTTTGAGGAGAAGGGGGCCAATGGGGCTTATTCCTTGGAAGAGCTAGCGAAAAAATTGGAGCCGCCAAGGCCGATTTGGGTAATGGTTCCCAGCGGGGATGCTACGGAAAAGGCCATTGCTGATGTTTCCCAATATTTGGAGCAGGGGGATATAATTATTGATGGCGGCAACAGCTACTTTAAAGATGATGTCCGGCGAGCAAAGGAATTGGCGAAGAAAAAGATCCACTACTTGGACATTGGTACCAGCGGCGGGATTTGGGGCAGGGAAAGAGGATATTGCCTGATGATTGGCGGGGACCCGGCAGTTGTAGAACATCTGGACCCCATTTTGAAGCCGCTGGCTCCCGGGCAAGGCGACATTCCTCCGATTCCGGGCCGTGAAAACAAGAAAAGCACCGCTTCGGATGGCTACTTTCACTGCGGCCCGGTCGGGGCGGGCCATTTCGTAAAAATGGTCCATAATGGAATAGAGTACGGCATGATGCAAGCCTATGCCGAGGGGTTTGATTTGCTGCGGTCGATGAGCAAGGAAGATGTTCCCGAGGATATGCGGTATGAATTGGATCTTGCCGATATCGGCGAGCTGTGGCGGCGCGGAAGCGTTATTCCTTCTTGGCTCTTGGATTTGTCGGCCCAAGCGTTGATTGAAGATCCCAAGTTGGACAACTACAGCGGATTTGTCCAGGATAGCGGCGAAGGTCGCTGGACCGTGCAAACTGCAGTCGAGAATGCGGTTCCTCTGGATGTCTTGACTGCAGCGCTATTTCGGCGATTTCGGTCTAGACAATCAGATACCTTTGCGGACAAGATGTTGTCAGCTATGCGGTTAAAGTTCGGCGGCCATCAAGAACCCAAAAAATAAGACATCAGCGGACGGCTGTTTTTCCATAAATCCAGCCCTTAGTGATTACCTAATCATCCATGAAAAACTACACTGTTAACATTTCCAAAGACCCCGAAGAAACCCACCGGTCAACGGCGAAGGAGCTGCTCCAGGTCGCGAATTTGGCGATATCGGAAAGAGGGCGTTTTTCCGTTGCCTTGTCAGGCGGGGCATCACCTCGGCGGCTCTACCAGATTCTGGCCGAGCAGCGCAACCGGTCGGAAATAGACTGGTCCAAAGCGGAGATTTTTTGGAGCGATGAGCGGGCGGTGGGTCCGGAGGATAATCAATCCAATTATCGCATGGCAAAAGAAGCTTTGCTGGATCCGCTGAACATTTCCGAGAAACAGATTCACCGAATTCCGGGAGAAATGCCGGATTTGGATTTGGTTGCCCAAGATTATCACAATGAGGTGGGCCAGGTTCTCGGATGGTCTTCGTTAGGGGAACCACCCCGGATCGATTTGGTGTTGTTGGGGTTGGGAACGGACGGCCATACCGCCTCGCTTTTCCCGGCGACGCCGGCATTGTTGGAGACCCGCCGTTGGGTAGTTCGCAATCCCGTTCTGAAGCTGGAAGCCGATCGGATCACCATGACCCCGATGCTCATCAACCGGGCTCATGATGTGTTCTTTCTGGTGATCGGTGCAGAAAAAGCGGAGATTCTCGCCGAAGTTTTGGAAGGGCCCATCGACACCCAACGCCTGCCTGCTCAATTAATTCACCCTGCCGATGGTAAGATTTGCTGGTTCGTGGACGAAGCCGCCGGGAGGAAATTAAAGAGCAAGTAGTCGGAGAAGCTCTCTTTTTGTTTGTTGTGGCAAAAAGTTAATCCTGTTTTTCGCCTTCGATAACCGGTTTGTCTTTGTTTTTGTTGACGTCCTTTTCCCCCTGGCTGCCACAGCCGACCAAGAGAAGGGATACCAGGAAAGCGGTTCCAATAAGAATTGATTTCCTCATATCTTGTCTCGATTCGAGATGTCAAACAGAAAAGCCGACCAGGACATCCCGGCCGGCTTATTATTGGTGAGGGCTAAATTAATTTAGCCACCGTTACCATCACCATTACCGTCTTTATCCTTATTTTTATCCTTTTCATTGCCATTGCCATTGCCATCCTTGTCTTTCTTGGCGGCATCGTCTTTCTTCTTTTTGGTGTCACCACCACAGCCAAGATTCAGGGTGCAAACCAACGCAGCGATCATGAGGGAAGCAAGCAGCTTTTTCACGGAAGAACCGTCCTTTCCTTAAGGCAGTAAAAATGTCCCTGGAAAACCTATTTTCCAGGATCGAAAAGTTATTTAAGAGGTAACGCACAAATTAAAACTTTGGATTAAAGTTGGGATTATCCAACTATTCTTTGGGCGGCATAAGTACTGCATCAATGATATGGATCACTCCATTTTTGCATGCGATATCCGTTTTTAGAACTTTGGCCTCATTAATCATCACGTCGTCACCTTCTTTTTTGATCATAATTTTAGCCCCTTGAACAGTGGGAGCCTCTTTCATTTTCACAACTTCAGCAGCCATTACTTTCTTGTGCACAACGTGGTAGGTAAGGACGGCTGTCAGTTTATCTTTGTCTTTGAGGAGGGCATTTAAATCTTCTTTTTTGATTTTGCCAAAGGCTTCATCATTTGGAGCGAAGACGGTGAAAGGACCTTCTCCTTTCAGAGTTTCAACTAATTTGGCAGCAGTGAGGGCTTTAGCCAGAGTTGAGAATTGCCCCGCGGCAACTGCCGTTTCGATAATGTCTTTGGCCTTGGCCTGACCATTACCGTTCTTACCTTTTCCATTCCCGTCCTTATCTTTCTGATTCCCGTTCTTATCTTTTCCATTGCCGTTCTTATCTTTTCCATTCCCGTCCTTATCTTTCTTGGCGGCATCGTCTTTCTTCTTGTCTGCCTTTTTGCCACAGCCAGTGGTACCCAAACCAATGCACAGGGCAACGATGATGAGGAGCGATCCCAGGAGTCTACTCATAGCCTTCAAACCTTTCCCATTTTGTTGCATACGAAGTTTATTAAGAACCAAGCCCCTATGACTGGTCCTCTATCCCTGGATACAAATCTGCTTTTTTTATTCCCAAATTTTCTAATTTTTTTCTGAATAATTAGCTTTTGGAAAGGATTTATCCCAAGGATTTTCCCTATAACAATTACTTCTAAGTTTTTTCCATTTAGGAGTAATTACTCTACGTAAAATCCGAACAAGGGAAAGAAGGGATAGCGCACAAAATTGCAAATTGTGAAACTTTCTATCAGGGGGATCCCATCCGACATTGTGGGTGGATTAACAATTTCTTTTGTGCTGGCATTGTAGGCAATTTGAAATTACAACAATTCTGTTCGTTGGGACCATGATCAACTCAGGTCACCGGGGAAATAATTGGAAAAGTTTTGTGTATTTCGGGAATAAAATCCACTAGCTAGGGTTCTGATAATCTGGGGAGATTCTGGATGATGAAATTTCCAGGCGGTCACCGCAGTGTCCAGAAACTCGTCGATGAGCATTATCAATCTTTGTATTGTTATGCTTTTCGGCTAACTGGCTCCCGGAACGATGCCGAAGACTTGACTCAAGAGGCTTTTTGTTTGGCGCAGGAGAAGTTTTATCAGCTCCGCGATCCGGACAAATCCAAATCCTGGCTGTTTAGCATCTTGCGAAACGCCTTTCTGCATCGCATCCGCGACTCGAAGCAACGGCAAGTCGTCTCCTTGGAATGGGCCGACGAAGTTCCTGACCGCTTGCCGGAACCTCTTCCCGAAGTAGACCCGGAACAGTTACAAAACGCCTTAGATGAACTACCTGAAGTGTACCGAACGCCAATAATATTGTATTATTTTGAAGATTTCAGTTACCGTGACATAGCCGAGCAAATGGAATTGCCGATTGGGACGGTGATGTCGCGTTTAGCCAGAGCCAAGGCCCATCTGCGGCGGCGTTTGTTTCCGACTTCCAATGTGATGGCCGAAGAAGGTGAAGGGAGGGCGAACGATGGATTGTAAGAACGCCCGTCTTCTACTTGAATTTGATTCCCCGGTTACCCGGGAACTCGATGATCCGGAAGCGGGTGCTTTAGATCAACATCTCGAACAATGCCCTGATTGTTTTGACTATGCTCAATCCAACCGGCTTTTTGACGACTCCATCGGTGCGGCCATGGTTGCCGTGGAGATTCCTAAAGGGCTGTCGGAGAAAATAAAAACCCGCTTGAATGCCCGCCGCGATGTTTGGTACCGGGGATTTGTTTTCCGGGTGGGCAGTGCCGCTGCGGCTATTTTGTTGATTGCATTTCTTGCTTGGAATTGGAAGGTATCCCAAAGGACCGGGGTCCCTCCGGTTACCGAGGTGCAGCGGGAATACCACAAGCGGCAATATGCTTCCTTGGAAGAAATCAACGCTTGGCTAAAACAAGTCGGCGGCAATTTTGTCACTGCTCCAAACCAGTTTGATTATGCCAACCATTTTTCCTCCTACGAGATGGTGGAGTTTGAAGGCAAGTTGGTACCTTGCCTGAATTTTACACGAGTGGAGGAGAGCACCTCTTACTATGCCAAGGTCTATGTCTTGACGGATAAGCAGTTTGACTTTGATACCATCGCCGAGAAAGAAACCCAGAGCGGCTTTGGCGGGCCTAGGGTAGCCATTTTGAACCAGGAACCGCCTAATTCCCGGATTCGATTCC
This sequence comes from uncultured Alcaligenaceae bacterium, assembly GCA_964588185.1. Classification (GTDB taxonomy): domain Bacteria; phylum Planctomycetota; class Planctomycetia; order Gemmatales; family Gemmataceae; genus CAZPPD01. Next base: position 4,887 of record CAZPPD010000271.1, read on the forward strand.
TGACGATTTTCACCGGTCAAGATTTAGATCCTTTCCTGAAGCCGAAAAGCGGTCCGGAAGCTTAATTCCTTTGGATTCTTCTTGGATTTGTCCTCACTTGGAAACTTCCCGGCAAGAATTGCCCTTCAACCAACCGTTTATTTCTTCTTGTGGCTTTGGTTGGCTGGAATAGGATTCCATTGACACTTACGAGTTTCACCGGCCAAGATTTGGATTCTTCCTGAAGCCGAAAAGTGGTCCGGAAGTGGTTCGGAAGTCTAATCTCCTTGAATTTTGTCCTTGGTTGACGCTTTTCGGCAAGATTTGGCTTCTTTCCATCCGTTTGGTTCTTGCTTTGGCGTTAAATTCCGTGGAAAGATCCTCATTGACACCTATTTTTGGTGTTCACCGTCAACTAACGGTTTTTACGGCAATCCCTGGATCTCCTGCTGTATTCTCATTTGATCTTCATTGCATAACGTCTACCTTAAACATCGTCTAGGAAGGGACGTCCTCTTGTTGATGATATGATCCATCCGGTTAAGGAGACCTTATACTATGCAGTCCAAGAACTCGGGCATTATTCCAATTCTCATTTTGGGCACCATGTTCCTTACCCCCTTGTCGGGTTTGGCGGATGATTGGCCGCAATGGCTGGGACCTAAGCGCGACGGCATTTGGCGGGAGAAGAATATTCTCACCACCTTCCCCAAGAAAGGCTTGAAATACAATTGGCGGGTAAAGATTGGGGCCGGCTATTCCGGCCCGGCAGTTGCGGACGGCAGGGTGTTCATCACCGACCGGCGTTTGCAGCAAGGTGTGGAAAATCCAAGGAATCCTTTCGGCCGCAGGGCGGTGCCGGGGACCGAAGGAATCATTTGTATTGACGAAAAGACCGGGAAAGTCCTCTGGAAAAAAGAATACAACTGTCCTTACGAAGTTAGCTATCCTGCCGGCCCGCGGACAACTCCGGTGGTGGACGGTGACAAGGTATACACGCTCGGAACCATGGGGGATCTCTATTGCTTGCGGGTGGCGGATGGCTCCGTGGTTTGGCACCGGAATGTGAGCAAGGATTACCAAGCCGAGATACCTATGTGGGGATTTGCCGGCCATCCCTTGATCGATGGGGATCGATTGATCTGTCTCGTTGGTGGCCGTGGCAGCCTGGTGGTAGCTTTCGACAAAAATACCGGCAAGGAGATCTGGAAGTCGCTTTCTTCCGAGGCCACCGGCTATGCCCCGCCGATGATCTTCAAGATAGGCGGCAAGCGGCAGTTGATCATGTGGCATCCGCAGGGAATCGCTTCCTTGGTTCCTGAAACCGGCAAAGAAATCTGGTCAGTCCGCCATCCTAAGAAAGGATCCCTTCGCGCTGCGTTATCCATTCCCACGCCGCGATTCAGTGATCCTCTCCTTTTCGTAACCGCATTTTATGACGGCCCATTGATGCTCAAGGTATCCCCGGACGGCTCCGATGCCGATGTTCTCTGGCAGGGCCAAAGTAATAGTGAACAGCCGGGACGGACGGAAGGACTCCATGCCATCATGGCACCGCCTTTCCATAATGATGGCCATATCTATGGAGTTGGAAGTTATGGGGAACTCCGCTGTTTAGTAGCCAAAACCGGGAAACGATTGTGGGCGACGCGCAAGCCAACCACCGGCGGCTACCCGGTTCGCTGGGCCAATGCCTTCTTGATTCAACATGAGGATAAGTTCTTCCTTTTCAATGAGAGCGGCGATTTGATTGTGGCCAATCTTTCTCCCAAAGGATACGAAGAGCTTAGCCGGGTAAATATCCTGCCGGCGACCAACAAGATGGCCGGTCGCCGCCGATTGGTGTTGTGGTCGCATCCGGCTTTTGCCAATCGCAATATCTACGCCCGCAATGATAACGAAATCGTTTCGGTTTCGTTGGACGCTGATGATTACGACCAGCAATAAGTAAACCTGATTGCAAAAGGCAAAGATGGGAACAGCCAAGATGGGGCGATGGCGAATTACTCCACCGCCGAGAGGAAATTGGCTAGATTGTCGGCAATGGAATACAAGGGAAACCAGCAATAAGTACGAGACAGTCCAATTCTTGGGGATTCGGCGAGGATGTAATTATTTAAGTCCCATCAGGGCTCTAGGCTACATATTCTCCTCGATGCTTTGCCATTCTTCGAGAGGAAACTGCTGGCGATTTTTCCTGTATTCAAGGATGTTCATGATTTCTCCTTTTGGCTATTTATGCTCTATTCTCAGGAAGGCATTTACATTCGATTCCCTCAGCTTCATCCTGAAACCTGCGATCCCGAAATTTGGAATTCTCGATCGGCTCAGCAAGAATTGGGATTTCCATTTTCAAACTCCTCAGAACGTTATCTTTAATGAAAAAAACCTCCTCCAGGTGGAGAAGGTTTTCACTTACTTGCAATGTTTAGTAGATAGATCTTAAGTACTGAATTCCGGGCG
>CAZPPD010000272.1:0-7313 GCA_964588185.1 uncultured Alcaligenaceae bacterium
GGAGGAGATTGAGTTGGTTCTTGAAAGCTTTGAAGTCCAGTCAAGTTAACTGAGGGAGAAAGACTGATTTCCGCGACTCCCTTATCGGAAACAAGACCATTTCAACAAAGCAATAAATCATTCAATTCTTGCAAAAAACAACAATTCTTTTTGTGATTTGCTTACCGAATCCCAACGATACCATTTGACCGCTTAATTCATAGGGTAGAGAAATTTCCGCCCTTATTGGACAGGTTAACATTTGCGAACTATGGTTTCGTAGATTCTGAGGAGTTTTGGTGGTGGATGAACTGCGGCAGGGAACTGCCGCAACTCCTCTTATCTTTATCGGTTTCGGCTCCCCACCGAAACAAGATTCTTCACCGTAGGATTTTACATGAGTTGGTTGCGTGAACCAAATGCGGAGCCAATCCCCGGATATCGTCTCATCGAACCGCTTGGCAGCGGTGGTTTCGGGGAAGTTTGGAGATGTGAAGCACCTGGCGGCTTGCACAAAGCCATCAAATTTGTCTACGGCAACTTAAATTCCCTGGACATCGACGCCGTTCGGGCCGAACAGGAACTTCATGCATTGCAGCGGATCAAAGAGGTCCGCCATCCCTTTGTTTGCTCCTTGGACCGCATTGAAATTGTCCAAGGCGAACTCGTCATCGTGATGGAGTTGGCCGAGAAGACAATGCACGACTTGTTCAAGGAATGCCAAGACGCCGGCTTGATCGGCATCCCCCGCGATGATCTGCTCCGTTACCTCCGGGACACAGCGGAAGCACTGGATCATATGAATGAAAAGCATAAGCTGCAACACCTCGACATAAAACCCAGAAATTTATTTTTGATTTGCGATCGCGTCAAGGTTGCCGACTTTGGTCTGGTAAAACATCTCGAACGCCTCAGTTCCTCCGGTTTGTTGGGTGGAGTGACTCCCCTGTATGCTCCCCCGGAAACCTTCAATGGAAAAATCTCCGAACATAGCGATCAGTACAGCCTGGCTATTGTTTACCAGGAAATGCTAACGGGTCACAGGCCCTTCAGTGGAAAAAATGTCCGGCAACTAGCCCAACAACACATGCAGGCCGAACCGGACTTGCGAGCGCTGCCCGAAGGAGACCGGCCTATAGTCTTACATGCTTTGGCCAAAGATCCCAATAAACGCTTCGACAGTTGCATGGAGTTTATTCGAGCCCTTTACACGGCAACGACTCCGGTAAGGGCTCCCGGGAAATCCGTTAAAGATTTGGTGTCCGTTGGGGAGCCCGCTCGTCCCAGAACCCTCGCAGATACCATGGAGGATTTCCAACTGGAGGAACCGCCGGAGGAAGTTTTTGCAGAGGAAGAAGCGGTCGATCTCGGGGCTCCTGCGGTTCCCCCGGATCGGCGTGAACAAGAGCTTTTGGAAGTCTCCGATATGGGAGTTACCGTAGCGGCTCCCGATACCGGAGCCCTGCGTCCCACATTGTTTATCGGGCTCGGCAATTTCGGCCGCAAAGGATTGCTGGAATTACGCTGCCGTTTTGTCGATCGCTTTGGGGACCTCAGCAAAGTTCCCATGCTGCGGTTTTTGTGTTTTGATCCGGACCCCGAAGCCGTCAACATCGCCGTTCGGGGAGCTCCTGAAGTTGCCCTTTCTCGCAATGAGGTCTATCACCTCCCCTTACAACCGGTGAGTAACTACCGCCGCCGAATCATCGATCAACTGGCGGATTGGCTGCCGCGGGAAAAGCTTTATGCCATGCCCCGGTCCTTGCAGACACAAGGATCCCGGGCATTGGGACGCCTAGCGTTTGTGGACAATCATCAACGATTGCTGGCCCGGATCCGTCGGGAGATTCAGGAAATTACCAATCCCGAAATCATCTACGAATCGGTATCTTCTACCGGATTGGCTTTGCGGGATACTACTCCGCGGGTCTACATCATAGCTTCGGGAGGCGGCGGAAGCAGCGGCATGTTGGTGGATCTGGGATATGCCCTGCGGCGGCAGTTGTCCCAAATGCGGCACCACGATGCGGAAATGAATCTGTTTCTCATGTGCAGTGCTCCCAACGATCCCGCTTCGCCAAAGCACGAATTGGCCAACGTTCACGCTACTTTGACGGAGATCAATCATTTCTCGGATCCTTCGATTCCTTTCGCGGCGGAATACGGAGTCGATGGCCATCGCATCGTCGAGCAGGGTGCTCCGTTTGGGTCCGTTTACCTGATGCCGATGGCCCACCGCAGTCCGGATGCTTTGGAAGATGTAGTCGCTCACTTGGGCAGCTATATTTCCCACGAAATATCGACCCCCCTGGGAATTCGCTTAGGCAACATCCGCCACGAACACGAGCATGCCCCTGATTTCACCAATGTTCTTAGCGCCAACTTCCGCAGCATGGGAACCTATGCGGTGTGGTTTCCTCGAGGATTGCTGTTGCGGTTGGCCGCTCGTCTGGCTTGCCGGCGATTAATTGGAAACTGGATGGCTAAGGAAGAGGAAGGCCTGGTGTCGAATATTCCCACCGAGCGAGTAGTCAATGTTTGCCAGGTACTAACTCAAAGTCCCCAGCTTGCTCCGGAAGCGATTGCCGGGCGGATCCAAGAAGTAACCCGCCGCGTCCATCTAACGGACCTGGGCGGAACCCCGGTAGAGGCGATTACCAACCTGCTGGCAAATCTTGATGAACAGGCAGCTAATCCCATCGCCATGGAAGATCCCGGTCACTGGGCACGGCAGGCACTGACACGGGTTCGGGACTGGGTCGGGGCTGGAGAACCGGATGATATGGTGGCGGATTGGCGGAAAACCCGAATCAATCGGGCCCTACATATGGCCGGGGCCAAAGTAGCCGAAGAATATATTGCGGAAATGGCTCCGCAGCTTTACACCGTAATGGAACACCCGGGAGCCCGGATGGCTTCCGCCGAGGAAGCCCTCGACCTTTTGGAGGAATACTGTTCCGCCCAAGTTGAGAAATTGAAGGAGAAGCAACAAGAACATAAAATCCGAACCGGCCAATGCTGGTCCAAGTTAGATGCGGCATTAACTGAATGTTTCTCCGGAACTGGTTCATTTCGTTTGTGGGGAGGACGATCCAACCGCAGGCTCTTGCAAAACTTCATGGAGAGATTATCTGCCTTTGCCCGCCAACGGCTTCAAGAGGAGCTGACGGCTGCGGTGGAGCATTTCTTTGTGGCCTTGCGGGGACAATTCGCCGATCAGAAGCGGGATCTTGGATTCTGCCGCCAACGGCTGAGGCATTTGCAGGAAAGTTTGGAATACGTATCTACCGATTTGGATGAAGACCTAGCTTCTACCCGGCCCGGTGCGGAATATACTGTCACCCATTCCCCTTTGCCGTCCGCGGAAGCCTATTGGGAAGCAATTCGGCAATCGAATACAGCCCGAGTGGTTCTGCCGGAAAATGAAGAAGACCTGGAGCGAGCGGCAATTAAACTTCTCCACCGTTTGAAAGAGAAGGACTGGAAGGAGCTGGACAAGGAATTGGATGATCGGGTTCTAAAGCCGCGAGGGGGGCTGCATGTGGTTTGCATGAACAGCGGCGACCTTACGCGGGCTTTAGCGGTGCCTTTGATGGACGAGACCATTCGATTGTTGGGCGAACATTTGCCCATAATGGATGTGGCTCAGATTCTGGGTGCCGAATATGGATTCACATTTGACGACGAGAACACTTCCATCCCGGACCACCCGGAATTGGCCAAATACACCAAAGGGTATCTGGACCGGGCTTACCCACTATTGGGCGAGGAAAGCAACAAAAGCGAGCATGCCTTCTTGCTGGTACCGGCCAGCAAAGCCGGTAAAACATTGGGGCAGTCCATCATTAAGGCATTACCTGAGCTAAATCATGTAAAAGTACCAGGGCAATCAGATTTGATGTTTTGCCGTGACCACGGGCCTTTGCAACTCAGCGAAATGCAACAGGTAATCAAACAGTGCGGTCTTGCCTACGAACAAGCGGCAAGCGCTCCCACCTCATCTCCACACGCCCGCTTCGACATCATCGATTGGATGCCGTTGGATCCTTAAACCATTTGGGCTCTTTGCAATTATGGCGAACATGTTTGAGGCAACATGCTCGCCGTTTTTTAGTTTCTGAAATTTCGTGTGGCATGCTTTCGGGCTGGGGATAGCTATCTGTTCACTATCTGTTTCCGAAAGGTGGACACTAACGGATCGGCATATTCTTCCATGTGGGAGACCATTTGTTTTTGCATCCGTTCCAGGACGGGCTGAAACCGTTTGTCATTAGCCAGATTGTGCAAACAATCCGGATCTTTTTGATAGTTGTAGAGTTCCTGAGGAACGCGGTAGAGGAATAGTTTTACCCGGTCGGCTATCTTCTTGTTCGACGAGGCGGCTTTTTGCATGGCTCTCATCGTCCGGCCGTTCTGGGATTCGTTTCGAAATACCGTATTCCCATCGGACCACGCATTGTAAATGTAGATGAATTGAGGATCATGAGCAGCCCGCATCTCATATTCTCGGCGGGCAGAAGTTTTGTGAAAAACGGTGAATAACTTATCTCTGCCCGGGTGTTTTCCCCCTTTCAGCAGCGGAACAAAAGAACGACCATCGACTTTTTGGGGACCGTTAAGTTTCAAAGCATCCACGATGGTTGGGGTCAGATCAATTCCACTGACAAAGTGCTCCCGGTCTGCGGAACCGGGGCGGACAACTCCCGGCCAGCGAACAATCCATGGAGTCCGAGTGCTGTGGTAATAGCAGTTGGTTTTGGCAAAAGGCAACGCCATCCCATGGTCGGAAAGGAACATGACAATAGTATTCCCTTCCATTCCCGAGTCACGCAGCGCTCTCAGGACCGCTCCGACAATGGCATCCGCTCTTCGGACCGAAGTAAAGTATTCCGCCATTTCCAAGCGAACTTGGGGAATGTCCGGCAAAAATTTGGGGACAGTTACCTGATTTGGTTGATAGGGGTTCTTAACTGGTGGATAACCCCGGTTGGATTTCTTCTTTCCCTTCCTTTTGCGGCCTTTCTCCTGGGCACTTCCGGCGAAGGGGCGGTGAGGGTCATGGGAATTGGCCATCAGGAAAAACGGATTGCCTGATTTCTTCGCCTCGTCAAAGAACTGTTTTGCTTTCTGGTAATACAGGTCCGGGCTGCGGCCCTTTTGCATCATATTGGCCCGAACGGCATAGTTCCAAACCGATCCCCTGGAAGGAACCACATGGGGCACCTTCCCCAAGATTCCCAGGTAATAGCCGGCCCTTTGCAATGCTTCGGGAAGGGTGAGGGTGCCTTTATTAATCCGTTCAAAACCTCTTGCCCCATTTTTGTGCGGATAGAGACCGGTCATCCAAACAGCCCGAGTCGGCTGGCATACCGCGATGGTGACATGAGCCCGATGGAATAGCATACCTTCTTCCGCCAGCTTATCGATGTTCGGACTGATGCCGGGAACCTTGCAACCCATCACACCGATAGAATCGCAATTCATGTCATCCACAGTGATCAGTAGAAAATTCAGGCGTTCCCCGCCGTAGGTGTTGGCAACCGAGGAGATAAGGAGAAGGAGGGCAAAGGAGAAAATAGGTCTCATGAAAGTTCTCTTGGAGTAGTGGGTGCAAGTGTTTTGGGCAGTACTCAAGCGGGTGTGGGGAAGAAGGAGTCAGGTGGGTCAGTTACATTTATCCGGAACGGCCTTACTTTGCACTAAATTTACCTGACCCTTTTTCGCCACATCCGCCTGAGTACTTGTCTCTAGCTAGTTCTCTGTTTTACCACTCCGGGAAGCGGGACCACAAGCAAATACCGGTTCAAGAAGCCAAAGCATCGATTTCATCCGGGTTTTCGTCAACGGGAATAGAAGGGAAAGTTTGCAAGGGGTGGGTTTTGGATTCTTTCCTCCGGCGGACTTGATTGGTGAATTCCAAGACACCTGGGGCAAAGCGTTTCAGAATCCAAAGGAGGTGGGCTAGGAGTGAGACCAGCACCAATCGTTTGTTTCTTTTAATAGCCTGGATCGTTTTTTTGGCGACTAACTCCGGGCTGACGCTAAACAAACGAGGGGGTTTCTTTTTCTTTCTGCTCTTGTTACCCATCACCATGGAGTCAAAAAAGTTGGTTTTGACCGGACCGGGACACAAAGAGGTCAGCCCCAGGCCACGGTAACTATATTCCGCCCGCAAGGATTCGGTAAGGCCGACTAAGGCAAATTTACTGGCATGGTAAGCAGCCAGTTTGCGATTGGCGATTAATCCGGCGATGCTGCTGACATTTACAATATGAGCTTCCGGAAGATTAAGCATATGGGGCAGGAATTCCCAAATCAGTTGAATCGGGGCATGAAGGTTTACTCTCAACAACCAGTCCCACTGGTCCGGAGTCATCCGTTCGGTCGGTCCGTAATAGGCAACTCCGGCGTTGTTCACTAAAATATCTAGCTTGCCCCAATGATTTAGAATGGTTTCTACCGTATGAGAAATCTGTTTGGTCTGGCTTAAATCGCAGGCTACAAAGTTAGCCTCAACCTTGTGGTAACGTAATTCCTTTACAACTTTCTCCAGTTGGCCGCTGTTTATATCCAGGAGATAGAGGTCCACCCCTTCCCGGGCAAGTGCCAAGGCAATGCACCGACCAATCCCGGAAGCCGCTCCAGTCACCAGGGCTTTTTTGCCGCGAAGTTCTCTCATCCGTTCCTCAACAAAGTCGATGGCCAAACCCACGGCATATTAAACATACAGGGGAATCACAGGAAGAGGTATTCTTTGGACAAAAAGCTAAAGAAAGTATGCAATGTGGAGAATCATTGCAGAATCGATAAGAAAACCGGACAATGACCTTCAATAATCTTATTCCAAAAAGATTCTGGTGAACTCATCCATGACTGATTATGACTTCGATTTCGAAAAGCTTCGCCTCCAAATGGTTGACGAGCAAATCATTCCCCGCGGCATCAAGGATGATCGGGTATTGGAAGCCATGAGAACGGTCCCAAGGGAAAAGTTCGTCCATGAATCTCTTCGGGAAGGTGCTTACCAAGATGGACCTTTGCCGATTGGGTATCGGCAAACCATCTCCCAACCTTTCACGGTCGCCTTCCTAGCCGAAGCACTGCAATTATCCGGAGATGAAAAGATCCTGGAGTTAGGTACCGGTTGCGGCTACCAGGCAGCGGTCTTATCCTGTTTGGCGGGCAAGGTAATTACCCTGGAACGCATCCCGGAATTAGCCCAAACCGCTGCCGTTCTCCTCAATCAACTCGGCTACCAAAATGTCCAGGTGATCTTGGCCAACGGAACACTGGGCTATGAACAAGAAGCTCCTTTCGATGCCATTTTGGCCACT
>CAZPPD010000273.1:0-7272 GCA_964588185.1 uncultured Alcaligenaceae bacterium
CCCAACACTTTGACCAATCAAAGAGACCGGCATGCGGGCATCGGCATAGAAGGTATTGTTGTCATCCGGGAAACCGGCTCCAAGATCGGATTCGAAAGTATCCCCAAAGCGGTAGCCCCACCAATTAAATTGTTCCATCACCACCCCGGCGGGGCCGCGGCGATGGTAGTAGGTAGTGGCCAGCCGGCTAAAGTCGACTTTCCAATTCCCCCGGTCTTCCGCATTGGCTGGAGGGTTATAGTTCATTCCATGATTGATGCGGCCATGAATCAAGGTCGTATATTTCAATCCTGCGGTAGCAGTGCCCTGTTCGCCTGCACCTTCTCGTACGCGGAGGACTCCGAAGTAACTGCGGTCGGCGAATATGGCCGGGTCGGCATTCAATTGGTAGAGACCATAAACCAACAAGATCCCCCCAATGGTCAACCCATAGCGAATGGGCCGGAACATCAGGAAGAGAGACAAGATCATGGGAATACCGAAGACGAATGCCGTGTATAGAGTTCTTGCCCCGCCGCCAAACATGGAACCCAGGAAGTTGACCAAGGCATTTTGGGCACCGAAGACAAAGATGGCTACCAGCAAGAACAAGCAAACCGGGATGGCAATATCCAGGAACAAAAGGAAGTTTGCCGGCACCGCTCCGCTTTTTTGGACTCGGGAGGATAAAGGATCCGATTTGCCAAACAGGTCGCTAAGCCATTCATCGAAGACCCCGCCTTCACTCATGGTCGGCCGCAACATACCGGCAAGGAATATTGCCAATCCGTATTCAATCACGTAACGAGAAATCAGGGGAATAAGTAACGCATTGAACATCCCACCTAAAACACCACCTACCGACATCAACAAATAAAATTCAGTTAAATGCTCGGAACTGGGACGGTCCTTGGCTAGTTCTCCGTGGCAAACTAAAGTCGTTATGAAGAAAGCAAAGACGTGGACAAATATCTCCAGCCGCATGGAATGGAAATTACCCACCATAAATAGAATGAGCAGGGCGAGAGCAAAGGGTTGGATGATGACGGCAATTTTATGCGGAGTTTCCACCCAAACCACCGGCCAACGAGCAAATACAAACACAAAGGTAATCAGGTAAAGCATCAACGGAATAATCCACAGGAGCGGAATCGGCGAAAGGTCCGTTGTGATGTAGGTGGTCACTCCCAACATTAAGCTGGAAGGCACTGCCGCCAAGGCCACCCAGCGAAGCCGGCGCATGGGAGTAATTTCGTCGAGCCGGGAGCGTGAGGGTAGAGCAACCGAGGGAGCCTTGGTGATGGCTTCTTTTTCTCGGTCTTTTTTCAAGGTCCCTTTCGAGGCACCTTTGAGACTCTTCTTACCCTTCTTCCCTTTCTTAAAGGAGGTCTTCTTACTGGCAGGAGGAGGTCCGGCTTTAACTGCAGTTTCCTCCTTTTTTTCTTCCTTCTCTTCTTTCTTTTCCTCCGGAGGCGGGGACTCCTTTTTGCCGCTCTTTGCGGGTGCTATGGTTCCCGTTCCCATCAGTACCATTCCTACACAGCCAAACACCAGGACGACCAGGGCAATGTATCCCCAAGTCCAACCCCATGATTGGGTATCCAAATAAAAGAACGGTTCAATCAGGAACGGATAGGCCAACATGGAACCGAAACTCCCGAGGTTGCTGGCACCGTACAGAAAGTAAGGGTCTTGGGCTGCCGGGTGACCGGTATAAGCAAACCAGCGTTGCAGAAGGGGAGCGCTAGTGGCCACAACCAAAAAGGGAATCCCGACAACGGTCGCCAACGTCCACAAAGTGGACCAGATGGGATTCGAACCCGGTGGCGGAACCCAGCCAAAGCGAATTTTGACATAAAAGCTGCCGGCGATCAAAAAGGCGATCGGCAACAACAAAACCAAAGAATGCACCAGAAGTTGCATCTTGAGTTTCAGGCGGGTGCTGACCATATGGGTGTAACCGTAGCCCAAAAGCAGGGCAGCTTGGAAAAACACCATACACGTATTCCAGACCTGAGGCGTTCCACCAAGAATCGGCAAGATAATTTTGCCGATAAGAGGTTGTACCAGGAACAGCAAAAACGCACTAACGAAAAGCGTGATTGCGAAAAACGGCAGGGCCAGCTTAACCACTTTCTTTCTCCACTTGGGCGATAGCTATTTCAAAACTTCCAAGGTTCAACTAAGAAAATTCCCAAAAATCTAAAAGCCTGCAAAACTTGATGAGGAGGGCCCCTTTTCTAATTGGTTTAGAAATGGAATCCCCAGCGGAAAACACTCAACAAGTTCTGGTAATCATCCGTCCATGGCGGTCGCCCCGGCGGAGTGGGGACGTCCCAAATTTGCCAGTGATGGGGCAAAATACGCCGGTTGTAATTATCGATATCTGTGGAACTGGATTTATTGGGCAGATAGGAGGCGTTCAGGACCCTCGTCGTTCCGTCCTCATTTTCTTTCACTTCCCCCATTCCCAAAGCAAGCTTTAAGTGCTGTTCCAGGGCTTTTTTCTCGTAAGTATTAATGTCATTTTTTTCCAATTGAATATCCAGGTTTTTGAGAACCAGCTTCAGGCGGTCCGCCCAGCCTTTAGCAACTCGTTTTTTGTCTTTGCGGCGAACGGCACGGGCGACCATTACATATTCCGATTGGAAATGCCCGCGTTCAAAGCTTCCATGATTTTTCTGTCCAATCTGGCCGGTCTCTTCTTTTTTGTAAAAGACCGGGTGCCTTTCGCCTAAGCAATTGACCACGCGGTATTCCAGTTCCAAGGGCTTCGCATCCGGGTTTTTATCCAACTCCCGGGCCGCATCTTGGTTGATGTCCTGGATGATATCCATGATGGGTTTGGGAAGGTCCACGTGGCGGTTGGAGGTGTGCAACAACAGAACACCGCCAGGCGCGAGCTTGTCGAAATACTGGATGATGGCTTCCTTGGTAATTAGGTGGACGGGAATTGCATCGGAACTAAATGCATCCACCACCATGGCATGATAGTAGCCATCCCGGTGCTGGTAAAAGCTGCCGGCGGGGTAACCTTCGGCCTTTCGCTTTTCCTCCCGCTCACGTTCTACTCTTTTCCGCATGGATTGGCGGGCATCCCCCATGATTACTTCTAGTTGGGTTCCGCGTTTAATGGAATCTTGGAGATAGTTGAAATACGGCTCTTTACCCTCCGGCGGTAATGAGAAACTGCGGATTTGGTTATCGATTTCGTAGAAGGTTACGTGGTGGAGAGGCCTTCCATAAGAGGCCATGGTTCCGGTTCCGAGGCCAATCGTTGCGACCGGAGGTTCCGACCACATATCCACCAGTAAATTAGCCGGTAATCCGGACCCAACTCCGGCTAGGGATGTCGGCATGCCCATACCCACAAGGGAAGCCGGCATGCGGTTGTCCGCCCAATAAGTATTCGGTGTTCCCGGAAACCAATTGAAGCGTTCGTAAATAACTCCAATAGGCCCTTTGCGGTGGTAATAAGTTGTGGCCAAGCGCCGCAAGGGCTTGGGGGATTGGTAATTTAATCCGTGGTGGGTTGTCCCGTGCATCAGATAGTGATAGGGCGGTTCAACTTTTGGAAAGATGCCATATTTTTTTTGAAATTCCTCCCTGTCAACCGGTGAATACCCATATCTCGGCATGTATTCCCGCAGAAGTTGCTCCACTTCATATTCGGCTAAGGGGTCTCCTTTTTTCTGCAACACCCGCAAAAGGCCAAAGTAGCTGCGTCCGCGATAAAGAACCTCCGCTTGTTCGCTAATCCGCTCGTAGTTCATGGCCACCAGAAAGATCCCGGCAATCAAAAGTCCAAAACGCACCGGCCGGAAAGAAAACAGATAGGCACAAACCAATGGAATGCCGAATTGGAACAGTTGGACTGCCCCGTAAGCAAATAAACCAAGGCTGGTGACGCCGAGAACATTTTTGCCAAAGGAGACTGCTGCCGAATGAATGGAGGTTCGGAAGAAAAAGCACAGAATCATGATGAGGATTACCAGGACTGGAAGGGCAACATCCAAGATATTGTTCAGGAGATAATAGTCGGGTGGCGTTTTTCGCTTGGTTTTCTTTTTGGTTTCCTTTTCCCCCTCCTCGTCATCCTTCTTTTCGGGATCCTGGTTTTCGCGTAACTCTTTTCCTTTTTTGTCCAGGTAATCCCCCAAGGCGGGCGAAATCCCCAGAACAAGATCCTCCGCCCATCCATTGGAGCGAGCATCCGACTCAAACAGAACTGCAGCCAGTCCGCCCAGTGCCGCACCAATTACTCCCCAGAGGATTGGTCCCGGAATGCCGCCGAATCCCGGAAGGGCAATCAGATAGCCGGTAATGGCTCCCAATATCGCCAGGCTGGCTACCAGTATGGGTTTTTCCACAATTGCCAAGCGGTTGGTCAAGGGCCGCAAGACACATCCCAAAGCGATTGCCATGGGTAATTCGGTCAAGCCGGTGAAGATTACTGGGGCAAACAATGCGTTAAACACCCCACCCAACATACCACCGACTGACATCCACAAATAAAACTGGGTGAGATGCTTGGTGGTGGGTCTATCTCGTGCTAATTCTCCGTGACAAACTAAGGTGGTGAGGAAGAAGGCTAAAATGCTAAAGGTAACCGAGCGATAGATAGGACTTACCTGATGAGTCAGCAGCAACCAAATCAAGCACAACACCATAAATGGCTGGGCAATGACCATAATGGTGTGGGGCTGGCCTATCCAGGTTACCGGCCAGCGGGAAAATACCAAGATAAAAGTTAATAAATACAGGGCCAGCGGAATCACCCAGAATAATGGAATCGCGGAAACATCGGTCGAGATATAGGTGGTGATTCCCAACATAAAGCTCGAAGGAGCTGCCGCCAAAGCGACCCAGCGTAATCGTCGCCAAGGGGTGACCGCATCCGAGCGAATATCGGTAGAATAAGTAACCGAGGGAAGGCTGGAATCTTCGGTCTTACGTTTTATTGATTTTGGTTTGGATTTTGCCCCTTTGCGAATTCGGCTACTCAGTCCTGCTGAGGCGGGTTTTTTGGCAGTGATTCCGGTTTCCTTGGGCTCTTTCTTCTTTTCCTTTTTCTCCTCACCGGATTCTTTGTCAGTATCCGTTTTCTTCCCCTTAGTCTCCTGCAGAGCTTCCGGCGGAGCCATCATAACGGTTGCCACGCAGACAAAATACATAATGACCAGAAGAACATAACCCACCGTCCAGGTATAAGATTGTTCCGATAGCTTAAAGTAAGGTTCGATAACGTAGGGATACATGAGCAGCGACAACATGCTCCCTAGATTACTAGCTCCGTAGAGGAAATAAGGGTCCTTGGAGGAAGGATGGCCGGTGGCGGAAAACCACTTTTGCAATAAAGGAGCACTGGTTGAAACCACGAAGAAGGGAATGCCAACCACGATCGTTAACAGCCATAAGGTAGCGAAAATCGGGTTCCCCCCGGAAGGCGGCACCCATTGCTCAATGCGGAATTTGAAAGAACCGAGTCCAAACAGTAATGCAATGGGGACAAAAAGTAAGATCCCATGGACCAGCAATTGGGTTTTCAGCTTTAATCGAGTGCTTACGGTATGGGTATAGGCATAGCCGGCGAGCAAAGCAGTCTGGAAAAACACCATACAGGTGTTCCAGACTTGTGGGGTCCCTCCAAGACCGGGCAGGATCATTCTGCCGATCATTGGCTGGACCAGGAAGAGTAAAAAAGCACTAATAAAGAGCGTTATTGCAAAGATAGGCAAAGCCAACGATACCAGAGCCAAGGGTCTTCCTCCACGGCAGGTTGAAATCTGAGTTCAGATTCCAATTTCCATTGGTTAACTAGCGTTTTGGTAAGCCGGCGATTTCCTTAAATCTTCAAAATTGGCTTTCGCCTTGCTTAGCTGGCATGTTATTGAACAAACCACATGAAAGCAATTAGCTCCCCGGCTCTAGGCTGGAAAATCCGAAAAAATTTTAAAGATATTATTTTCCGGTAGCTGGATTCGTAGGAATTCAGCCCACCCCCAGTGAAAAGAAATCTTCCCTCTGGTAGCTGGATTGGCAAGAATTCAGCCGTAAAAAGTCACTGGACCTTACAAACCTAAATACAGATAGCCTCTTTACGCTTTCAAAGGTAAGACAGTTCACGGCTACACTTGTAACACACCCGTTCGAAAAGGTTTGCCGGAATCAAAGCGGGTCGCAACGGCAAGCGCCTGCAAAAGGACTTGGCGTGTTTCGGCCGGTTCGATGATGGCATCGACCCACAGCCGAGCGGCAGCATAGCGGACATCGGTCTGTTCCTTATAGCTGGAATGGACCTTCCTCCGGAGCTCTTCCAGTTCCTGAGCATCCGGCTCGTGACCAGACCGGCGCAAGCGGCTGATAGTGATGTCCAACAAGGTACTTGCGGCTTGTTCACCCCCCATTACCGCGTAGCGGGCACTGGGCCAGGCGAAAATGAAACGGGGATCAAACGCTTTACCGCACAAGGCATAGTTTCCGGCCCCATAAGAGCCGCCCAGAATCACGGTAATCTTTGGGACCACGCTATTGGAAATCACATTTACCAGTTTGGCCCCGGCCCGAATAATTCCGGCTTGTTCGGAATCCCGGCCAACCATAAAGCCATTGACATCTTGGAGGAAGAGAAGAGGAATGCGGCTTTGATTGCAATCCATGATAAACCGGGCAGATTTCTCCGCACTATCCACGTAGATCACTCCCCCATATTGCAGCGCCCCTTGCGGAGGCTTGATGCGTTTCCGTTGATTGGCCACGATGCCAACCGGAACTCCGCCTAAACGGCCATAACCGCACACCATGGTCTGGCCGTAATCGGCCTTGTATTCGTCAAAGGGGCTGTCATCCAAAATGCAGGGCAACAATTCTTTAACGTCGTATTCTCCGGTAGTTCGGAAAATGGTTTGGACTTCTTCGGGATCCTTCCCAGCGGAAATAGCCAAATCTACCTGAATCGAATCCCGGGGCAGAGCCTCCACCAAACGGCGTAACCGATCCAAGCAGGAATCTTCGTTCGGCTCACGAAAATCAATGGTCCCGGAGATGGAAGCATGCATTTTCGCACCGCCAAGGTCCTCGTGGGAAACTTCTTGTCCAATGGCAGCTTTTACGAGCGCCGGGCCCGCCAAATACAAGCCGCTACCTTCGGTCATCAATAACTTGTCGCACAGAACGGGCAGATAGCCACCCCCGGCAACACAATTTCCCAGAATCGCAGCGAATTGCGGGATTCCTTCGGCAGAGATGACTGCATTGTTACGAAAGATCCGGCCAAAATCATCTTCGTCGGGG
>CAZPPD010000274.1:0-7254 GCA_964588185.1 uncultured Alcaligenaceae bacterium
AGCCACCAATGCCCTTACCAACACCGTCGCTGCCAAGATTACCGCCAATGGTATTGAGACTCCGCTCGGCATTTTGACCATCGGTCAGATCGAAAAGGGCGAGCAAATTCTGGAAGAGATGTTCGACATCTTCGAGAGGAAAAAAGGGTCCAAACGCGATCAGCAATTGGAACAATTGTCTGGCGAATTTTAAACCGCCATCCCTCATCGCATCGGCCGCACCCGCAAAGCCATCGCTACTTCGGTAATCAATACGCTGGAAGCGTTTGAACAAAAGCAAAATACCTTGCAGCTTATGAAGGACATGCTGCAAGTCAACGGCGAGAGCGGCAGCGTTCTCTTTGATGCCCAGATTGATACTGAATACGAAGCGTTAGGCTGCACCATGGATGCCATTGACCGTTCTTCGGGGCAGTTCAAGGAATTGGAAGAATATGTCATAAAAAGCCAAATTAAAACCAAAACCATCCAGGTCAAAAACATCTTCTCTGTCAAGCGCGACGAAGAGTGGAAAGAGTTTAAGGAGGATATCGACAACAAACGACTTTTATTCCACGGTTCCCGAATCCAAAATTGGGTTGGTATCCTTTCCCGCGGCATTTTACTTCCGAAGATCGTCGTCAGCATGGGTGTCAACCGCACGGACGCCGGTTGGTTGGGACATGGAATCTATTTCGGCGATGCGGCTTGCACCAGTATGTTCTACACCACACCGGGAAAGAAAAAGACACGGCTCATGGCCATTGCCCGGGTAGCCTTGGGCAAGATGAAACAGTATACAAAAATAACCTATGGCCTGACGGAACCACCCAACGGCTATCACAGTTGCCATGGAGTCCGCCACACCAAAGAGACGCCCTCACAGTTTTACGACGACGAATATGTCATCTACACCACCAAGCAACAACGCTTGGAATATTTAGTGGAGTTTACGGGACATTAATTGGAAAAGGCGTTGGGAATCCTGAATGTCTTTGGCGGATAAAGATCCGATTCGCGATATCGCGGACAGGAGCATCCGAGATTCGTTGATGCACCCGGAAAACTTACGGGAATTGCTCGAGGAAGTTGTCCCGAATCTTGCTGATCACTTCGATGTCAGTCAGAGAGAATTCCTCCAGCGCGATTTCCCCATGGAGGATTGGCGTCACCGGGAAGCCGATTTGCCATTTCGGATTCCCTTTCATTTGGGGGATGAAACTGTACCGGCATTGGTGGTTGTTCTCATCGAACACCAAAGCGACACTGACCCGCTAATGCCGCTTCGGTTGCTTTATTTTGCGGTTGGCTACTGGGATCAGCAATGGAAGGATTGGGCAGCGCTTCCTACCCCCAGGCCAAAGCTGAGATTGCACCCGGTACTCCCCATTGTGTTTTACACCGGGGAGAGTGTTTGGGGCAGCAACCGGACCCTGATGGACCTTATGGGGGAGCCTTCCCAATTCCATGCTTACACTCCGGATTGGGAACCATTGTTCTGGAATTTGTCGGAACAAATACCCGAAGAAATGCTGGCGGGAGACCGGGCTTTGATGCATATGTTGTCGGTGCTTCGGGTCGAAAACGAAGAGAGCGATCGCTTTCGCGAAGTCTTTCAACAATGTGCCATCCGGCTCCAAGACATCTCGCAAAAAGACGAACCGCGATGGTATGATTTATTACGGATATTGTTTACCTGGATTGCTTGGCGTCGGCCGCCGGAAGAATTCGGGGAGTTATCCAAAATCATATACGAACAAACGCCCAGTAAGCAACACAAGAAGGCGGTGGAAGAAATGATCAGCAAAAAGCTTGGACCATCCCTTACCGATATTGCCAAAGAAGAAGGGTTCGAGGAAGGTATTGAGAAAGGAAGAGAAGAAGGAATCGAAAAAGGAAGAGAAGAAGGAATCGAGAAAGGAAGAGAAGAAGGAATCGAAAAGGGAATCGAATTAGGGTACCGAAAGTCGTTGATATTTCAGCTTTCGAATAAGTTCGGGGAATTACCGGAAGAGGTCATCAAACTAATCGAGAAAGCCAACATTGAAAAAGTAGAAAAAGAACTCGGCAAAGCCTGGCAATATAAAGATCTGAGGGAACTCGATCTTCAATAGTGCTATGGGCCTAGCTCCGATTCCGAGGTTATAGCAAATTCGTCTTCAAACTTCCTTGTCCCTTCAGTTCATCCCTTCTACAATCAAAATAATCGCTAGGGGTGCCTTGTTAAGGCTGAGAGTTGACCCTTGGGACCTGATCCGGGTAATGCCGGCGTGGGAAAGCGAGCTACCCTTTTCCATTTCGAATATCACACCCAAAATCGGTTCCACCGGGTCCTAACCGAAGGAGATCGCACGGTGGATCTATTTGAATTCATGCGCTGGGTTCTCATCATCTCTCTCAGTATTAACTTCTTTCCCATAAACATCCCCCTAGCGGCCATGGCGTACAAAATTCGCTTAGGTAACGCAAAACTCCCGATGGATACCGATGTCTTTTGGTGGCGGTCGACGGGTGTTGCCTTGGGGCTGTTTGGATTAAGTCTAGTGACAATGGTGCTGGATTTCCTTGCAGTCTCAATTGATTTCCCCCCCGGATTGGTCCACATCGTTCTGTTTCTGCTCTATTTACCCGCGGCGGTTTGGTACGTGTTCTGGATGTTCGCCCTGGATGATATTTTGGAAGGCTTCAGCCTATTAATGATCTATACTTGGCTTCCCGGATTGATACTGGCCTTATTGGTGACATTCGGTTTTCATCTGCCGGTGTTGCCCGCGGAATCCATGATTCAGCCCAACACACAGGAGATATTCTGATGACGCAATTAGAATCCGCCCGCACAGGAATCATTACAGAGGAGATGAAATTCGTTGCCAACCGGGAAGACCTTGAACCCGAATTGATTCGCGACGAAGTAGCCCGCGGCCGCATGGTTATTCCTGCCAATATCGAACACCTCAAGAAACGGCTGGAACCTATGTGTATTGGCGTTGCCGGCCTGTGCAAGATTAACGCCAACATTGGTAATTCTGCGGTAACCGGTACCCTCGAGGACGAATTGGAAAAACTGCACACCGCGGTTCATCTGGGTGCCGACACCGTCATGGATTTATCCACCGGCGGCAATATCGACGGCATCCGCCAAGGAATCATCGATGCTTCCCCGGTTCCCATCGGGACGGTGCCGATCTACCAACTGATCCAGAATGTCAAGGAAGCCGCCGACATGACGCCGCAGATGCTTCTGGACATGGTCGAGCACCAAGCCAAACAAGGCGTAGACTACATGACCATTCACGGGGGCATCCTTCTCGAATACCTCCCAATGACCACTAATCGTGTCACCGGCATTGTTAGCCGAGGGGGTTCGCTGATGGGAGCTTGGATGTTGGCTCACCACAAACAAAATCCTTGGTACACCCATTTCGACGAACTCTGCGAAATCATGCGTGCCTATGATGTCACCTTCAGCCTTGGAGATGGCCTACGCCCCGGTTGCCTGGCCGATGCCAATGATGAAGCCCAATTTGCCGAACTCAAGACCCTGGGCGAGCTGACTCTCAAGGCCTGGGAGCACGGCTGCCAGGTAATGATTGAAGGCCCCGGTCATGTACCCATGCACTTGGTTAAGATGAACGTCGAAAAAGAGATGGAAATGTGCCACGAAGCTCCGTTCTATGTCTTGGGACCCTTGGTAACCGACATCGCTCCCGGCTATGACCACATCACTTCCGCCATCGGAGCCGCGATCGCCGCCGAAGCCGGTGCAGCCATGCTGTGCTACGTTACTCCCAAGGAACACCTCGGCTTACCCAACGCGGATGATGTTCGCCAGGGCGTCATTGCCTACAAGATTGCCGCTCATGCCGGAGATATTGCCCGCGGGCGCAAGAATGCCCGCAAACGGGATGATGAGCTATCCAAGGCCCGTTTTGAATTTGACTGGAACAAACAGTTTGAGTTATCGCTCGACCCGGACACCGCTCGGCGAATGCACGATGAAACCTTACCCCAAGACGTTTTCAAGTCCGCCAAGTTCTGCTCCATGTGCGGCCCCAAATTCTGTTCCATGAGGATTACTCAGGACATCCGCGAAATGGCTGAGAAGGATGAGCTTCCAGTCGTTAGCTAATAATCGCTTTCCACTGGTTTTTAAAAGGAGAAGGATCAAGGGGTTCTTCTCCTCCTCTTATAATTCCTCACTAAAAATCATGCTACGAAAACCACAAGGACAAAATAAAAAGACTGAATAAGATGTGCAAATGCTTTTGGTAGCTGATATGAACTCATTCTCTGGAGCAAATAATGGCCATTCCTGCCCCTCATAAAATTCCAAGTAATGAGGTAAAACTAATCATCCTTTCCCTGGCTTGTCTCTTTCTTTTGTATCCCGCTCCCCCCGCCCAATGTCAAGTCAAAGATGGAAAGGAACTGATCGCTGCGGTAAACAAAGGCTCTCCCGGCGATAAGGTCCAAGTGGCAAAAGGCACCTTTAAGCTTACCACTCCCTTGGTCCCAAAAGCCAATATGACCATTCAAGGGGCAGGCCCCGGCAAAACTATCATTATGGCTGCCGATTCCTGGAAGCCGGGAACTGCCGACTTGCCAAAGAAAGAGAATGTCAACGCTTACTTGTTCAGCTTCCAGAGGAAAACCCCCGGGGTTAAAATCTGCGACCTCACACTCCAAGGTCCTCACTTGCATGGAGCCATTTACTGCGACAATTGCGACGGCCTGGAACTTTGTAATCTCCGGGTGGAGAATTTCCTGTGGAACAGCATCAAAACCTGGCGGATGGATAAGTTCAAGGTTCATGATTGTGAATTCATCGACGCAGGCGGCAGAATTAACAGGCGAACGAGTGGAGCCTTGGTTATGCATTTCACGCGGGATTCCGAATTTTGGAACAACCGGATAATCAAGACTGAAAACCATCCGAGCAACTTCTTCGGAATTGTCGGGCGTCAAGGTAGAAATTGCCGCATTCACCACAATACCGTTGGAGTCAGTTTTTCCATTGAGTTCGCCTTTTACAACAGTATGAACATGGAGGTGGACCACAACTACTTCGCCGGAGTTATGTCCATTCCCCGGTTTGGTGGCGGCAAAATTCCGGAAGACGGCTATTCCTTTTGGATTCATCACAATTGGGTGAAGAACTCGTATGCAATCGAATATGCCCGCAACGCCGCCAAGATTGATCACAACCTTTTTGACATCCCCACTTCGAGTGACAAGGGAAATCTCATCACCAATCACGGCAGTAAAGAAGCTCCCGGACCAACCCATTTTCATAACAACCTGATTAAGAACCCCGGAAGAGGTATATTTTGGTCAAAAGGCATTTACAACAACTTCCGCTTTTACAATAACCATGTGAAAGCAAATACCTTGACGCGCAAAGAAGGGCTTTTTGGCTTTCCCCGGAAAACTGATTTCAGAACCATTGTAATCCGGGACAATATTATCGAGTGCATTAAGGCGAATCCTCGCCCGTTAATGCGTAACAAGGAGAGCTACGCGGCAACGATCGAAAAAAACAAGCTGGTCAATGTCAGCGATACCGATTCTTATGCCAATAAAAAAGCGGATCGGCCGGTTGGTCTTCTCAAGCCTTTGCACTTTACCTGCGGGGTCAATGACGAATTCGTTGTGGACGGCTGGACCGGCTCTAAAGCGAAAAGGCGAAAGTAAAGGCCATCTCCATTTTGACTAAAAGGTCTTAACCAGGAAGGTGAAAAATGCTTTGCTGGATTTGTCAAAAGCAAATCCCCAAGGGTGCCGAGTTCTGTCCCCACTGCGAAGCCGAGGTCCGGGACGCTCCATCCGCAGAAGAAGTGGCGGCTGTCGCCGATATTTTGGCAGAATTGAGGCCTGAAGTTCTTCAGGAACTCTCCGAAGCTTTCCATGAGAGCGAAAGCGGCGAAGACTTTGTCAATCGAATTATGGTGGGAGATTGTCCCAAGTGCAGCAGCTCAAATACTACCGATTGCGAAAACGATCCCGAGATTGATGATCCCTGCGTGGGAAGGTGTATGGAGTGTTCTCTGTTGTGGTGTCTGGATTGTGGTTTGTTTTACAAAAATGCTTCCTTCATTAGCCAACACGACTGCCCATTTTGGAAAGAAATGGGTTTGGATGATGACGACATGGATGATGACAAATGACCATCTATCCTCTTTAAAGTGGATCTCTTATTTATCGCATGCTCGTTTCTGAAGCTGGAACTACCGGTCAGTTGGTTTCATCCTTCAATACTAAATACTCATCAAACTCCAATCACCTATCTCCCAAATCTAGGACGTCCTTCCACTTTTAAAAAACATCTTGAATGCAACAGAATGGTCCTAACCGGGGTATCCCCACCGAGATTATTCCCTATAATTAGCTTTTAATACACCTGAAATTTATCCCAATTCTTCTTAATGAGGTGGTCCTCCAGGGGCCATTTCATCTAAGGCTACCTTTTCATTTCCTTTGGAAAGGAAAACGATGACAAATTGCTTTAAGGGTTCCCACTTTTGCAAGCCCCTTTGTTTCATGATTATTGCCGGAATACTCATTTTGGGGAATGGATGCCGCAGCCCAAAGCGGACAGAATTACCGGAACTCTCTCCGGAGGAAGCTGGAGCCAAAGCAGTAAAGATGTACGACACCAACAAGGACAAAGCCTTAGATAAAACCGAATTAAAGAAATGTGGAGCTTTGGCTCATGCCATGAAAAAAATTGACAAGAATACAGACAACAAGATTACTGCCGAAGAAATTGCTGGACGGATTCGGGACATTCGGGCGACCAAAATCGCCATCCTTGACGTTCCCATAGCCGTCAAGTGGAATGGCAAGCTGATGGCAGGAGTTGAGGTCCGCATTGTCCCGGAAGAATTCATGGGGCCTGGGATCAAAGCAGCATCCGGGGTCACGGGCCGAGATGGAGTGGCCGCATTACAGATCGAAGGGAGGCAGCGGCCTGGTGTCCACTTGGGATATTTCAAAATCAAGGTTTCCAAGAAATCAGGCGGATCCGAGTCAATCCCCAAAAAGTATAATGAAAATACTACCTTGGGAGTTGAAATCTCTCCGGATATTCGGGGAATTTACACCTTAAATCTAAACTGATTTCAATATTTCTGGTCATTGAGTTTGTTCATCGATTAAGATGGTTTAGCCAATCTTTTTATACCTATTTTTATTCTTTTCAGACTAACCCTTCGCGGTAGTGTTTGTGGGGAGATAATCCATGAATCCAAAATTAAAGAATCACCCTCAGGGTTTCAC
>CAZPPD010000275.1:0-7230 GCA_964588185.1 uncultured Alcaligenaceae bacterium
CCATACTGGATGCATTTGAATGTTATATTGCTGGGCCCAACCGGGCTGAGGTTCCGGCATTTGTGCTAGGACCAGGAAATCTCCACCCTTTATTGCTGCTTTTCGATATTTACCTTTGTCATAGATCCTGCCGGCTTCAATTAAGGTCCTAATCACATTGGGTATCACTCGATCATTAATATAGTACTTGCCGGTCCAGTCATTTAGCCACTTCCGGGACCAGGTTTTCGGATAGGATGCCCTTAGTTTAGGATAATCATCTTCATTCTTCGGTTGCGGCTCCCGATCCCACCACATATACCAGCCGCCATTGGGGTATTGAGCTTTAACTAATTTATTGAGTGCATAGATAGAGGCTTCGTGAATAAGCTTATCTTTAAATTCTAAGATATTGTCTAATCGTATTAAAAAGCGAATAGCTGCTTGAGTTACATCATCATCTAACGTAGATTTGACGGGTTGCTTTCGGCGAATCGGAACATCTCGATAGCCA
This sequence comes from uncultured Alcaligenaceae bacterium, assembly GCA_964588185.1. Classification (GTDB taxonomy): domain Bacteria; phylum Planctomycetota; class Planctomycetia; order Gemmatales; family Gemmataceae; genus CAZPPD01. The sequence continues at coordinate 494 of CAZPPD010000275.1, forward strand.
TAGTTTTTTCTTAATTCCGAATCAGTTTCGATATAGTAAAACCACCCACCGGTCCTAAGTTGGCCTTTCACCAAGGCTTTCCCAGCTTTAATTGCGGCATTTAAGTAGGATTTATTCCCAGTGGCTTGGTAAGCGTCCAGAAAAGCATCTCCTACTGTTGGTGTTCCCGGCGGTTGCACCCAAATCTTGGTTTTTCCGGCAAGCCCTTCCCCCTGACGATATTTTAGATCCGGACTATATTTCCACACATAACCGCCATTAACCGCAACTTTTGTAGCGAAAAAAGCAATCCCCTTGCGTAAGCCTGTTTTTACTTCCTCCGTACTTGGAGGGGAACCTTCGATGATCGGTGTTATAAGAAGAGAAAAGAACGGAATTAAGATAAATTTTGATTTCATAATTATTATTCAGATATAAATGTTTAAGGAATCTGTCGGCGCGCCGGAATGGTGATAGTTAAATCCCTTCAGTTGGCTTCGAATGCTATCCTTACCCGGGCGAGTCCGCAAGTCCTTGAGATAGTTAGCCCCCGGCTGCGGCCTCGATTTAGTCTGCTCGTGCTCTTGCCGAGAAACCCGTGGGAACATCAACCGCCGACACACCACTCAGCGTCCGCGTCGCTAAGAAACATCCGCCCCACAATTCGCCGGTCCGAACTTCGAACTTTCTTCGTGAATCCACCTGCACTATTTATTCCCTGATTCTTTGTTCAACTGGGTTAGAGCCGTCCTGGCGGCATTTTTGACCCGCTCATCCTGCGTTTGCATCATTTGTAGCAGTTTCTTTTGGGTTCCAATTGCCGGCGGACCTATTTCAGCGACTAGGACCGCAGCAAGAACTTTGTTGTTGGTGGATTTATCTTCTAACCCTCGATTGAGGGTCGCAATAATCGATTCGGGAGCAATCTTCTTGATTCGCCAGATGGCCCCGGCGGCCTCCAGGCTGACCCGAACACTTTTATCCTGTAACGCGGGTTTCAGGTATTGAATGGCAGGGCGGGCAGAGGAGCCCATTTTCCCCAAGGCCAGCGCACAATCCGCTCGGACCATCGATTCTTTATCCTTTAGCCCAATTATCAAGGAAGGAATTGCATCTTTGGCTTGGGAACCAATCTCAGCAAGCGCCCTGGCAGCAGTTCTTCGCACCAGGATAGTTCTCCCGGATTCTACCGCATTTCCCAAAACGGTAATCCCCGATAAGTCCTTTTCGATTTTCCACAAAGCTAGCGCTGAGTTAATCGCCAGTTCCTCATTCTTGCTTTTCAGGGCTTTCTTCAAATTGGGAATTGCGGATCGGGCTTCGGGACCAATATTTCCTAAGGCTTCCGCGGCAAAGGATTGGACCAAGGAGTCCGCGTCCTCCTCCATGGTTTTGACAAGAGCCGGTACGGCTTCGTAGGCCCGAGGTCCCACCTGCCCCAGCCCAAAAGTAGCGGCTCGACGAACCTTGGCTTCCTTATCCTCCAAAGCCCGGATCAAAGCCGGCACTCCGCGCGAGCCAATTTTTCCCAAGGCGAAGGTGACATTGGCTGCCAGGAATCCGGTGTCATCCTTGCGGATGATCTCCAATAACTCCGGTACTGCTCGTTTCGCAGAAGGACCGATGGCCGCGGCGGCCTGAATCGCCTGGTATTGCACGTTGAAATCCTTGTGGAGAAGAGCATTTCGAACCCATGGGACCGTATCTTTGGCCCGGGGCCCCATGAGTTTCACCACCTCTAATGCTAAACGGCAGTTGGCAGGCTCCTTATCTTTGAGTCCCCTTGTCACCACGGGAAGTACCAAACTGACGGGAGGTTGTTCGACTTTCCACAATGTCTCCGCCGCTTTCAGCCGCACCAGCAGTTCGGGATCTTTCAGGAGCATTTTCTTGACCATGGGCATCACAAAGCGGGCGGTTCTTCCCGCCTTGCCCAGGATAGTCAAGGCATTGAGCCGGACTCGGGCTTCGGGGTGTTTTAAGGCTTTGAATCCATCCGGCAGGTCCGGTTGGGGGTCGCCTTTCTTGAGCTGAGCGGAAATTGAGGAGCAAAAAATCAGGAGGAACAACACAGGGAAGAGGCAAAACCTTGACATAGGTGGTTTCCTTTGATGGTGTCAGTTGGCCGATGGGAAAATATTTGGGAGTAAATATACCTTCTGCGAGTTAGAATAAGACGAACAGAATCGTCCCGGCTGACAACTGGCATTTTGGCGGAGTTTCTTATGGAATTACCTCCCTTGGAAATCCTCTACGAGGATAATCACTGCCTGGCAATAAACAAGCCTGCCGGGTATTTGTCAACCCATTACCAGGGGAAGGAGGAAACTCTGGATCGACAGGTCAAAGCTTATCTTAAAGAAAAATACAATAAGCCGGGTAATGTTTTCCTGGGAATTGTCCATCGCTTGGATCGATTGGTGTCGGGAGTGCTCTTGTTTGCCCGCACGAGTAAAGCCGCAGCTCGCATTTCCGAACAGTTTCGCGAAGGAACGGTGGAGAAAGTGTATTGGTCCATTGTCGACGGGATTGTGGAAAACCGGGCGGGCAGTTTTGATGATTGGCTGCGGAAGAATAAAACGACTCGGCGGGTGGACATTGTCGAGCCGCTTTCCAAAGGTTCCCGTCAAGCTCTCCTCCATTACACCCGCCGAGCGGAACATCAAGGATTATCCTGGCTGGAATTGCGGCCGCAGACCGGGCGAACGCACCAACTCCGGGCCCAGCTTGCTCATCACGGCTATCCCATTTACGGGGATGCCAAGTATGGTTCGATTCGAATTTTTCCGAAGGCTATTGCCCTGCATGCTCATTCTTTGACATTCCTGCACCCAGTTCGCTATGAGCCGATCACTTTGGTGGCCGAACTGCCGCGACCCTGGCGCGGCCGGTTTGCGTATCTCTTTCGCGGAAAAGTAAAATAGTGGACCAGATCAAGCAAATTCAGCGAATTATTCAAACCGATCCCGGAGGGCGGGGACTAGTATCCGATCCAATCGAAAACCTGTTCACGGCTTGCGAAAATGATTTCATCGCCGCCTGTCAAAGCATAGCCGATTGCCCGGCCGCAAGTGTGGGTATTGTCACCGGTTTCTTCATACCGACTGCCGCGATTCCTGCGGCTGAAACCGATGGTCCTCTTGGGGCCGTCTTTCTCGCCCGAGCTTTCTTGGCAATCGGGATCAAGGTTGTATTGATTGCGGATGGTTTTTGTGAGCGGGCACTGACGATTGGCTTGAAAGCCGCAGGGATTTACCAAAGGGTCCAATTCATTACACTTCCTCCCGTCAACCACCCATGGGAGCAATATCTTCAAGGAGATTGGACTTCGTTTGTGGAAGAGGTGAAGCTAACGCATTTGATTAGCTTAGAACGGCCGGGACCGAATTACAGTCTGAGGTCCCTTTGTCTTAGCATGCACGGAATCGATGTCACTCCCCATTTAGCGCCGGCTCATCTATTGTTTGAATTCATTAGGGAAAGATATCCTCATGTCCGGACCATAGGAATTGGCGATGGCGGCAATGAAATTGGTATGGGCAAGATTCCTCGACGAATAATCAAAATGAACATTGCCAGGGGAGACGAGATTGCCTGCCGGATTGCCACGGACTTTCTTATCGTAGCAGGAGTCAGCAACTGGGGAGCCTATGGTCTGGCGGGCGGAGTCCATTTGCTGAGGAAGTCCCTTATGGATATTGACTTCGAAAGCGAGAAAAGCATCCTGGAGCAAATGGTTGAAGAGGGACCTCTTGTCGACGGAGTTCTGGGAAAACAACAGGTGAGTGTCGATGGCCTCCTTTTTGACGAGTACGTCCAGCCGCTTTTTCACATGAGAAAAATCTTCAGTCCTAAAGGGATTAGGGATGCAACTTAGGAATACTGATGGAAAAACCGTACGCCTGGCAGCCAGGTCCGGGGAGTTTACAGGACCAACTTCGGGATTGGCGATGGGATACGTGCAAGCCAACCTGGTGGTAGTTCCCCGAGAAATCGCCTACGACTTTCTTCTGTTTTGCCAGCGCAATCCCAAACCCTGCCCGCTTCTGGAAGTGACGGAAACAGGATCTGCCGAGCCGGCGAGGATTGCCCCGGGAGCGGACCTTCGCACCGACCTGCCGGCCTACCGGATCTACCGGAATGGAATTCTGGAGGAGATCTATGACATCTCGCAGCATTGGCAGGACGACTTTGTTGCCTTTCTCCTCGGTTGTTCCTTTACTTTCGAGAATGCCTTATTTCAAGCCGGGCTTCCCGTTCGGCACATGGAGAAGGGCTGTAATGTCCCCATGTATTTGACCAACATTCTTTGCCAATCGGCAGGGATCTTTGCAGGCAACATGACAGTCTCCATGCGTCCCATGACTCCGCAGCAAGCGATCCGAGCGGTGGAAATCTGCAAACGCTTCCCCAAGGCACACGGGACCCCGGTTCACATCGGCAACCCCGGGGAAATTGGAATTCCCGATGTCACCACTCCGGATTTCGGGGATAGGGTAGACATTCGCCCGGGTGAGTTGCCGGTCTTCTGGGCTTGCGGAGTTACTCCTCAAGGGGTGGCCATGGCAGCAAAACCACCCTTGCTGATTACCCACAAACCGGGGCATATGTTTGTGAGTGATTTACGGGATGTGGATATTGAGGAGTGACAGGTTACTTCTGTCTCTAGGTTGCAGGGGATGATTACGTTGTCTTGAAGCAGGTTTTCTCAACGGATCGTGCTGCATGCGCAAGTTGTGGTTTTTGCCGGCCTTTCTCGGTCAGGCTATCGCCTGTGAGTGTTTTGCTTACGATAGTTCTGATAGCAACGGTCGGTTTCGCGTTTCACCATGAATTCGCATTGTGGCTCCAATCTCTGGGTAAACCGAGAACGTCGAGTAGCGAGTCAGTCCACTCACTTAGGTTTGCTTTGATCCCCGGAGGTGTTTTTCCTCGGAGCAGGACACTTGCTCCGGAGAAATAATCGGGCTGCCACCCAGGCTCAAAGACGATACTCTCGGTGGTGTTATCATAACTCCAGGGGGGCCTTGCGACATACATCCCCATCGCACGGACAGTTCTTTCCAAAAACCCTTTACACTCTTCTTTCGATTCAAGGTCCAGCTCGCTGCCAAGCTTGGTTCGAAACATGTAGTAGTAATCGCTGCTAATTCGCCAGCCTTCCTCAGCCATTTCCTCCATCGCTCCATCCCAGTTAAACATGTCGGGGTCACAGCCGCCGCAAAACTCTTCAACGACACTTCCATTTTCGAAGATCTGATATCCCTCAGATTTGTCGATTTTCACAAAAACTTGCGTCTTGAGCGCGCTTGACAGGAGGCAAGGGAGATGAACAATCCACTCTGGCCTGTCGCACCACAGTTGTGTCCAGTCATGTTCCCGAAGTTGAAAGATGAAAATTGGCATTTGGTCAGGACTAATACCAGAAGGAAGGCTACCAGTTGTCAAGAGGTCGACTTTCGTAGTCCCCATCTGGGGAAGAGTCAACAGGTTCTCAATCCCATCGAAGCGTGTGCGAACGAGTACTTGGTAGAGGCCTGCGTCTACGTATTGCCACCAGGGATCAAAACCGCGCCATTCTTGAACATTTGTGTTAGGCATAATAATTGTTTGTCACTCGCCTTCAGCAATGCCACCCCGCCCGCCGCGGAACCGAAATGGCTGCCAGTGTCTGGTGCAGCAGGATGGTTCGGCGTTTGGGTTCGCTCATTTCTTGCTCTTCTTCGGATTGGTGAGGCCACTGAGCATACCCACCACCTTAGGATTCCCCTTGGGGGCAGCGACCAAGAACCCGACAGGGAACGACTTCTCTCCCACCTCGCCGATTCTTGCCATCAACACGCAACCATCCTTCTTCAGTACCTCATCCAGAATCTGACGGTCCTTCTTGAGGGCACCATCTTTTTTCAGTAATTTGCCAGTTATCTTCAGGAATTCAGCATAGACAAAACTGTCGACACTCTTGATTTGAGTTCTCCCGTTTCCCAACCCGGTGATCAGTCTCTTCATTAGTTATTTCAATTGGTTGCGGTCACGAACGACTTTTTCCACGATCTGATCTGGATTACCGTTATTCAGCAGAACGGCACGTCGACCATTGTCAGGACAGCATCAACGTCCTTGCGGGCTTCGACTTTAGACCAGAAGGTCGTGACGATCTTCTTGGCAGTTGCGATTCCCTTGGCTTCTTGGCCGTGACTTGGCCGAATACCGCCGAGCACGACCAACGCAGCTGCCACCCCCGTGATCAAAGGCGAGTATTTGCTTCGCATGATACCTCCACGTTAAGGTGCTGAACGACCAAGATCGCCTGCGGCGGCGGCAGGAGAGACAGTATGTATTAGAATGCCATTTCAGCCGCTGTATTCTAGGCCCAGTTTACCATCTGCCTTACCCTTATCAAGAATATTGCCTCTCAGGAAATCCGAGAATTTCTTTTAGAATCCTTTGATTTCAATCTCTTTAGCTTAAAAGTTTTATATTACGGCCAGGTGTTTCGTCCTAGTGGAATGAATGCCGATCTGCTCTTGGATTACGTTCAATTCCCATTCAAAGCCTTATAATCGAAAACAGGCCCGTCTACACATACTCGGGCAGGGTGGCATAGTCAGACAAAACTGGGTGTCATGCTTGCCCTGAGGCAAGCATGCTGTGCGACAGAGTCAACTTCTGAGAAAGCAAGGCCTCACCGAGTCGTATGAACACAATTCGGAAAGCGTCAAATCGATCGCGCAATCGTTCATCTTGCGGCGGATCAT
>CAZPPD010000276.1:0-7223 GCA_964588185.1 uncultured Alcaligenaceae bacterium
ATTGCCGTTAGTTCAGGCTATCGATTTGCTTACTGGAGCTAAGCAGACTATATTATCGGCCGCTCATTCAGTACTCATTCCAACGAAATATCACCCCAAGTTGAGCCGTAGCGAAGCCCGCCAGTTCCTCGATGCGTGTCAGATGAATCAAACGGAACAAAATAGTTTCGTTGTTGCGATTTCCTGTCCAATGAAAGCATTGGACGCCGAGGAAGCAGGACTCTACTCCAATCATATCCCATTTGCCAGACGTGCGACCACGCTTCTCACCCAAGCCTTGTCTTCACTCGACCGCGCGATTGAAGAAGATCGAGTAAACAGTGTTGTCGATCAGGAAAACCCCATCGTCAGTGCGAACCTGTGTGATGCTCTGCTAAAAATGCGTCCCTCTCAGGACGACGGCATTCTGGAATTCCTTCCTTCATGGGCTTCTTCAATGCCGATTGGTGCCGAGGATAAGTTGTCTTCCGTCTCAATCACCTTCAGCGGAGACGAGTTCGAATCCATTGAAGAAGTTTACAGGCAACTTCGCCCAAAGGAAGATTCGCAGCCCAAAGCTTGGATCGCATTTGTGGACGAACTGAAAGGTTCGGAATGTAACTCCGGAATGCGAGAAGGGGAGGTGGTTTTTACGATTTTCGATGATGACGAAGTTATTCGCACCAAAGCAAGCCTGACAAAAGAACAATATCAAATCGCCTACAATTTACATAATCCTGCTCGCCCTATCTTGGTAGATGGACAACTTCACCGCGGCCCACGAGTTTCCCGGCTTACTCAAATCACTGAACTTCGCCCAGCCCTGCCAACGGATGCCGCCGACAGATAACGAATCGATGGGCCAGGATGGGGTTTGTAGTTCTTTTATAACTTTCTTTAAGGCAAAGGAATCGTGCCAATGCCTGGTGTTAGAATTATAAAGTTGGTGGCTCGGAGCAATCCAAACAATGTCTGTTCTTTCGGCGAGTGTTCCATACTTACCCGTAGGCCAGCCTGTTGACCACGTCACCCAATCTCCAAACTACTCAATTCCTTCCGCAGCAAATCTTCCAGGTGCTTGATCTTGTTGTAAATCAGACACCGGTGGCCTTTCACGTCAAACGGGAGGTTCTCCAAGTCGTTTGTCAGCAACAGAGTGGGCCGACCGACTCCCCAGGCGTAGCCCACTTCGAGATAGACGTTCGGGTTGGGGATGGAAAGATCCGCGATTACCAACTCGGCTGTGGAAATCCGGTCCTTAATCCATTGGATTATCTCCCCCGTGTAGGTGGCAATGTCCGCCCGTTCGCACAGAAATCCTGCGTCTTTGACCGGATTCTGGATGCCATAATAAAAGACATCGTCAAATTCCGGTGAAAAGGGCATGGCCACAAACACGTGCCGTTTCTTGTCGGAAGCAACTTCGGCGGGGATGGCCTTTGCTTTTTCCTGGTGTGATGGAATTGGCAGAATCCCTTGTGGAAGAATTTTCTTTAAGTTTTGCTTCAAACGATCTGCCCGATGGGAATTGATTTCGGCAATAGTAATTCTTTGCAGCGATGGTGGGAATTTGTGGCCGTTGATGCTTTCCTGCATACCGGCCATTTGTTCTTGGAGTGCTTCAATATCGTCAAGTCCCCAAAGAAGCCCCGGAACTGTCAGCCCGATGTGAGTTACGGTTGGAGCGTGCAGGGATAAGGATTCAAGAACACCCTTGCCAAATTCCCGGACTTGATTGTATGAAAATTCATTGATTGGCGGCACACCATAAAACATAATTCGCGGGGCTTCAATAGTTCCGTTTGTTTCAAGAATGATTGATTCACCCGTACTTGGTAATTGCTTGTAAATATCTTTGTTTATTTTCGAAACAGAATCGACCGCTACCTTCTCAGCGCCATAGAGATTCTGCGCAAATTTCAGGGCAAGGACATCCGCTTCAAGCTTAAGGGCATCGCCCTCGGCAACAGCGACGGAAATACCGGAAAAATTGTTTGGCGTTGACATGGCATCTTCTTGCATTGGGATTTCTTTTCCTAAACACAACTCAGCATTCTACATGGTGAGGGTTGCATTTCCAGGATGAACTGCCTGGAAATAGCTTTGATTAATGGTCCTTCCCTTCCTGCTGATTAATCCTTTACACAATAAGCCCAGCCCGAATTTGAAGCTTGCGAGCGTAGACGCGATTGCTGTCGTTCGAATTGAGCGTGCTAATTAATGGGCGCTTCCGCAATCGGCGTTCGGGGCACAATCAACCCGGATTCGCGGTCCAAAATGAAGTGGGGATGCCAGCCTAACAATCCTGGTTCATAATCGCGCGGATTATACAGCTTTTGTGGATTTCCTTCCGCATCTATTCCTGTGGTTCGATCCCCTTTTGCCAAGTTGCAGCCGGGGCAACTGAGGACAAGATTACTCATGATAGTTTCCCCACCTTGGGAACGAGGGACAGCGTGTTCGATATGAAAGGTAACTCCTGTTGAGGCTTCAACCAACCGGCAATATTTACACACACCACCAATACGAGCGACAACGAGTTCCCGGATCGCTCAGCGCCCATGCTTACCGCTCCGCAGAGTCCTGTTTAACCCAGACCGTGAACGGGACACTACCGGGGTGTGCGCCTTGAGACTCGCTTTCAGAGAACTCCGCCAATCGCTTGGCATTGGCGACCATCAATTGTTCTGCCTCGGCCACGAGTTTCTTGAGCCGTTCTTTTTCACTGGATGTGATGGTTCGTTCCTTCGCTGTTCTTATCGAGGAGTTCGTCCAAACGCCGTTGCTTGGCGGCAGAAAGTTTCTTGGGCTTAGGGGGAATAGGTTTCTTCATGGCTTTGTCCAAAGAAAAGATCCAAAAAAGTTTTCGTTTGCGACTCGCAGCAACATAGCTGGTTATTGGGAAGTATTCATTTGCGCACGGGGTTTCGCCTGCATGATATGTTGGTAACCTCGGATCATAAAATCAAATTACCTCTAGGAGTGTATTTCCAGGATTCCCATCAAGAAAATAACTAAGCTTTATGGCTCATTCTTTGGTAAATTTCTTTCAAACCTAACTTCACCCCATCCCCATTTCCTTAGCCGGAAGGAAATTCGTGGTGCCATTGCCCGGCATTCCTCTTTGGAATGATCAAGACATACGGTTGTACCATGGGACTATTGACCGATTTTGGCAGGGGCTTTTATACGACGACGAATCGCTCAAAGGCGGAAGGCTGGGCAAATAAACTTGTCCTTTGGCAAGGAAGCTCTCCTGCCGTGATGGAATTCAAAATAGAACGAAACGAATTAGCGAAATTCGACTGTTTATTCTTCCTTCGGGGGGACCCGAATGCCGAGGACTATTGGAGCTTTGTCCAATACTGCCGTAAAATTAACGGGGATCACAATCGGAAACACGCAGAGTGGTATGATTTAGTGGTGGGAAGTTTGAAGAAACAAACTTTGGTTTCCTTTTGCGATCAATTATCCTTTCACACCAAACCTGCAAGTAGGGTGTTAGAAAAAAGTGAGAAGAAGAGGGTGGTATGAAGCATGTTCAGGCCCGACCATGCTTTCGGGCTGGGTGTCACGGCAAGAAAGCTCTTGAAGGGTCGGCCCGAAAGCATGCCACCCATGCCACCCACCCGAAGTTTTAAAAAAGGACTTCTAGAATTGCAATCTGCTTGGCCTGCATATTTTTCTAGGCGCAACTTAAGTACTTTCCGGAGAATAAAAGATGACTCAACCCCGTCGCCCTGTTTCACATCGCATTGGCACATTCCTTCTCGTTGTATGTTTCGCCGGAAATTTCATCCCATTAATTGGGAGTTCTAATCTCAAAGCCAATGAAAAGCAGATCTACCAAAAGCTCCTTCAACAGGGCAAGAAAAAGCGTCTACGGTATCCACTCATTGCCAGAATTCGAGTCGGCGACAGAGGCGTTACCGCTGCGGTTTTTTCCGCGCACAGCAGATACCTTCTCACCGGTGGTCAGGATGTCAAAGACATTCAGGTTTGGGATCTGGAAAAAGGCGGAGAGCTGGAAAAAGAACTCAAAGGCCACAACGCAACCTTGTGGCGGTTAACGATTTCTCCCGATGGCAAGTGGCTTGCTTCCGCTTCGAAAGATATGGATCTCAACTTGTGGGACTTGCAAACTTGGAAGTTGAAACATTCCATGAAACTGCCGGGGGATTACGTCAACGCGTTGGCTTTTTCAGCGGATAACAAAAGCCTGGTTACGGGAGTGAGTCATGACCTCTTCAAGAAATTACCCAACCTCCATTTGTGGGATGTACAAACCGGAAAGTTAAAGAAGGCCCTGCACAGAGCGACAAAATTGTCAAACTCTTCACGGATAAGTATTTCGCGATTCATACCGGGAGGTTCAGTCGGGGAGGGCTGATGCAGGTAACCCAAAGTTACTACGCCATGATTCGGTCTGTGGAAGGAATTTTGAAGGGGAAAAAGTAACAACCAAAACCAAGACGTTCAGAGGAGATCTCCAGTGCGAAGTAGAATTTTCTTAATTGTCCTATTATCCTTCTGCATCAGTCCAGCGTTTACCTCCGCCAAGGAGAAACAACAACCTCCAACACCTAAGCAATTAGCAGCCGCAAAGAGTAAATTCACGAAGCTTGGAGCTAAATATGTGAAACACTGGGATTGGATTCACAGACAATACTTGCACACTTTTAAAATGCCAAGAGATACCAAGAATGCCGATCTAAAAGACTTGCCCGACTTGCCTTTCCCTTTTGGGTTGAATCTCGGCTACACCCAAGTAACCGATGAGGGGTTAAGAGGTCTTGTCCCGCTGAAAAACCTCATTTCACTCAAACTCTACCGAGTCAAGTTAACAGGTACAGGCCTGCGGGAATTAAATAAGCTGAAAAATCTTCAACGTCTGGAGATCAACGGGAATCAAATTGCGGATGCGGATTTGGCAGAGTTAAAGGATCTCAACCATTTGGATTATTTGAGCCTCTCGTTAAACCCAATTACCGGAGCAGGTTTGAAGAACCTGAGGGGGTTGAAAAACCTTAAATGTATATCCCTTTCCGCAACCAAGGTTTCTGGTGAAGGATTTAAAAATCTCAAGTACCTCAATAGTATTAATGACCTGGGCCTGGGCTATCCCGAAATAACGGATGATGTACTATTTTCCTTGAGTGCAATTGGCAAGTTAGAGGCATTGGGGACAGTGGACACCAAAGGAGGTAAACGGCCTACAAACGCGGAAGAAGTAAAACGGTTGATTTTTTATGGGACCAAGATAAGTGACCGGGGGCTTGAGTTGCTGGGGAGATATAAAAATGTCGAAGTTTGTTTCCTCAATTTGACCAATGTAACCGATGCCGGTCTAAAGCACCTCCAAGGAATGAAAAAGCTTCGAGAATTATTTCTTAACGATCTTGAGGTGACCGGAAAAGGACTGGAATACCTAAAAGATTGTAAGAAGCTTAGGTCACTTGGTCTGACAAATACCAAAGTAACCGACCCGGACCTCAAGAAACTCAAATATTTTCCGGAATTGACTTATCTCTCGCTCTCCTCAACAAATATAAGCGACGTTGGGTTAAAAGAGCTGAAGGTGTGCCCCAACCTACGGGGCCTCATCCTTGCCCACACAACTATTACCGATAAAGGGGTCGCCGAAATAAAGCACCTCACCAATCTCAGGGAGTTAAACCTCAGTAGTACCAAGGTAACCGACGCAAGCCTGGCGAACCTGCAATTCCCCGAGCTTAATTCGCTACGTCTAAAAGACACTGCCATTTCTGATGCTGGTTTAAAAAGGCTTACCGTTCTCAAAAAACTGAGCTTTCTGGATGTTTCCAACACCAAGGTGACCGAAGCGGGAATAAAGGCTCTAAAAAAAGTCTTACCAAATGTTCATGTTCAAAAATGACTCCTTGTTCCTCTGGCTTCGCCGGATGAAAATCTCGGTCCAAAGCCGGCGGGGTTTCTCTTTATAAACCTTAACTCTCGCCCATTCTTCTACCCTCTTATTTGAAGTTAATTACCTTACTTTCCTTGACGGCCGCAATGTTGGTAGGATAGTTTCTTCCGATTTGTAAGGTGGTTTTTAAAGCAGCTAGCTTAATTACCGAAGATTGTTTTTAGGTACGGTACGGCACCAGCATTCCGAAAAATAATTGGGGAGACTATTATTGGGATGGTTTCAATGGGTTGCCTTGATCAGCATTCTTTTTATTGCCATCTTGAGTGGCTTTTTCCCACTCTTCCGCCCGAAGCGGGGACAACAAGAAATTGTTTTTCCGTTAGGGGAGGCGTTTGCGTCCGGTTTGTTTTTGGCCTTTTCGCTTGTCATTATGTTACCCGGTGGCTCCCACCTTCTGACTACGGTCTGGCCGGATATTTCCTTCCCGGTCAGTTCCTTTCTTGCTTTGGCCGCCATGATCGCCTTGTTGGCCATCTCTCACATCGCCAATCGGGCAACAACAAAGTCACAAATAGATCCGGCCCAATCGGGCAATACAATGGTGGCAATTATCATGACCCTCATGATCGCCGTTCCCTCGTTCTTGATGGGGACTGCCCTTGGAGTCAGTGAGCCCGCATCGGCTTTATTGATCTTCATTGCAGTAGTTGCACACAAAGGTTCGGCAGGCTTTGCCCTGGCTCTTTGCTTAAGGCGCAGCCGCCTATCTCAAGCGCAGGCCCTCCTTGTTTATTGCCTGTTTTTGTTTGCTACCCCCATTGGGATCTTAGTTGGGGGAGAGATTCACCATCACCTCCAAGGGCACACCATGATGGTGGTAAAAGGAGTGGTATTATCCCTGGCAGCAGGAGTTTTTCTGTTTATGGGAACGCTCCACGAGTTGAAACACGCTCCCCTCTTGGTGGACTGTTGCACTCCCAAAGGATTCATTGCCATGCTCTTTGGTTTGTTACTGACCGTGGGAGTTCGCCTCGTTTTAGGCCTAGCCCATGCCGGACACCCACCTCACATGTGAAATAATCCTGGGTTGAAGTGCGCTTGAAACAACACCTTTGGACCTCATCTTATTCTCCACACAAAAAAGGGAGTCAATAAATAGGTTTTTTTGGGAGTTTCCGAATACTGCCCCAATGGCAATTCATCGAGGCAGAATTGATTTTTTGAAGGCTCGTCTAGATCTTGTCTCAGATCTTATTTTGTGCCGCCCTATTCAGGCCTTTTGGATGATTTTCTTCCCTATACCAGGGCTTCGCTCTGCCTTGGTATTTTTTGGTAATGCCTTCTCAGGGCAGGT
>CAZPPD010000277.1:0-299 GCA_964588185.1 uncultured Alcaligenaceae bacterium
TCATTCCCTCGGCAAAAATATCTCGACAATTTGTTTCCGGCAGTAAAGATTGGACCAGGATCAAAATCAACTTTCGGACCGGCAAATCTTGGAAACGCGGCCATTTCCGCATTCGCTACGACCTGGAAGAAGGAGACATTGCCTGGGTAGATGATGTTCGCTTGGCCCCTAAAGATTCCCAGCTGAGACAAGCGGATGCTCCCGTCTTTGGCCTGGAAAAACAAAAGTATCATGGGGGTGTGCTGATTACCATGCACTCGAAGACTCCGGAATGCCAAATCCGCTACACCACCGACGGC
>CAZPPD010000277.1:309-7214 GCA_964588185.1 uncultured Alcaligenaceae bacterium
GAATTATCAACATTATTTCGGGGCAAGTTTCTTCTTCAAGATAAGGTCACAGTGCGTGCGAAAGCTTTCCACAATGGATTTAAGGGGAGCAAAACTCATGCAGAAAAAATGGATTTAACTCCGAGGTCCAATTTTGGAGTTCCCTTTTATCCCATCGATTGGAACCAAACCGTGGACGAATGGTGGAAGAACCATTCCTTCAATCCAAACTCACCAAATAATTTCGAGAAGGTTGTAAGCCCACAGCCGGTAATAAATGTTGCAGAAGTTCGCAAAGCCAATCCGCAAACAACCACCGCAGGAATCGCTGAGGCATTGAAAAGATTACCTTCAAAAGGGGGAACGTTGTATTTCCCTAAGAAAGAGGGTCCCTATCGGATCACAGCTCCGGAAAAGGCGGTAAATTCCTACTACTATTCTCAAGGAGCCATCCTGCTTCACCGCCGCAGTAATATTCATTTTCTTTCGGATGGAGCCGAGATTCAATGTTCCTCTGCGGTCTTCGGTATCAGCAGTTTGGAGTTTCTGGACAAGAGAACCTTTAACCGCCCCGTGAGGAATTTCTATTTTCGCGGACTCCATTTTAATGGGATCAAGGAGGCAGATATTGCCCTGAACTTCATTCATGCCTGTGATGTGCTCATTAAAGATTGCACGTTTACAAACTTCGCACCCAGCCGCCAAGCCGAGGGAAAACGATCCTGGAAGAACCATCCGGCTCCGATTGTGGTGACGGCGATGAGCGACAATGTCTGGGTTCGGAACTGCACCTTTTCCGGAAGTCGGTGGGGAGTGTACTGGGACGGGGTTCATAATGGAGGCATTTTAAATTGTGATTTTCCCGGACCATTCGCCGCGGGGGGTGTGCTCATAATGACCAATAACGATATGGCTCCATTTTCCCCAACCCAACGAAATGCTCAATTTATCGTTATCGCGGGGAATAATTTTCACGGCGGAAATTCAGCAGTGAATCTTTCCAGCTCGAATTGTCTGGTTATCAACAATAAGGCGAAGGATCTGAAAACTTTTTTCACTCAACACGGGCGGCCGAAATCCAATGTCCAGCGTGGCATAACCTATGAGATTTATGGCAATAGCATTTTGCAGAACGAGTTGGAAGGAGTATCGGTTTTTAGTGCTTGGGCAATGCCTTGCCGTTCTTTTGGAAAGCGCTCCCCAAACGTCATAGCCGGCAATAATGCAAAGGGATTGGATCTTATTCTTACCCATGACTTCAACCGCCCGGATTACTTGGAGAACATTGTTATCCGCAAGAATAAATTTGCAGGCACCAAGTTCCAGCCGCAGATTCGTTTAAATCCCAAGGCGGACCGGCTGATCAATAATATTGTTGTCCAATCAAATAAACTCTTGGGAACACCTCGTCCCTTTATTTCGGACCGCAATGGGAAGGCCGCGAAATTTAAGGGGATCATTGTGGCCGATTAGAATAGTAGCCGCCAACAAAAAGCTGATGGTAATTATAAAACTCAACCCCAGTTCAGCCGCTTTCCCGGTTTGCAAAGCTACCCGTTCCTTTTTCACCAGGGTCATGCTAGATTGATTGGGTTATTGACCCTTCTCATTTCAATTCAATTTTGGGTAACAAATGGCAAATTCAAAGCAGAAATCAACCATCGGTTGGCGCGAGTGGTTGTCACTACCCCAACTTTACGTACCAGCCATCAAAGCGAAAATTGATACTGGAGCCCGGTCTTCTTCCCTGCATGCGTTCGATCTGGAGCAGTTCGAACAAGAGGGGAAGACCTTTGTTCGCTTCCGTATTCATCCTCTCCAGGGCAACACAGAAATCACGATAGAGGCTACTTCAGAGGTTGTGGATTACCGAAAAGTCCGAAGTTCAAGCGGCCACGATGAGATGCGGCCCGTTATTGTCACGAAGGCAGAACTTGCCGGCTGGCAGTGGGAAATTGAGCTTACCCTTACAAACCGCGATACGATGGGGTTTCGCATGCTCTTGGGCAGGACCGCCATGCGGGGGCAATTCCTTGTTGATCCATTTCAGTTCTTCTCCGCGGGGAAATTGAAAAAAAGTGAAGCATTAGGAAAGTACAAAGAGAAGAAAAAACCTCCTGCCATTATTCGTCCCAAAAAGAGCGGCATGAAATTGGGCATCCTATCTCGTAGTCTCACCTGTTACAGCTCCCGGCGGCTGAAAGATGCTGCCGTCCAACGAGGACATAATGTTAAGATTCTCGACACGCTCAAGTTCGCCCTGGACGTCGAGCCTGGACATCCGGAGCTTTACTTTCGGCAAAAACGACTCAGCACCTATGACGCAGTGCTACCCCGGATTGGTGCCTCAATAACTTATTTCGGGACAGCGGTGGTGCGGCAATTCGAACAAATGGATGTTTATTGTGCGAATTCCTCCCATGGGATCATGAATTCTCGGGATAAGCTCCGCTCCTTGCAAATTCTCAGCCGGCACCAAATCGGCATTCCCCAAACCACGTTTGTTCGCGATAGCAAAGATGTTCTCCCTGCAATCGAACGGGTCGGTGGTTCCCCGGTCATCATCAAACTTTTAGAAGGAACGCAAGGAGTCGGAGTCATCCTTGCAGAGACGACGAAAGTGGCCGAGGCGATCATCGAAACTTTACACAGCACAAAACAATATGTGCTGGTGCAGTAATTTATTTCCGAAAGTAAAGGGCGGGACATTCGCGCTATAGTTGTCGGGGATCAAGTCGTTGCCGCTATGCGCCGAAAAGCTGTCGGCGAAGAATTTCGCAGTAATGTCCATCGAGGCGGGACTACCGAAGGGGTCGAGCTTTCCGATGAGTATCGGAAAACTGCCATCCTTGCAGCACAGATCATGGGGCTACGGATTGCGGGTGTGGATATGCTCGAGGGCAAAGAGGGACCGCTTATAATGGAGGTGAATTCGTCCCCGGGACTGGAAGGGATTGAAAGGGCCACGGGTTTGGATGTGGCGGGAGCAATTGTGGATTATATTGCCGCCCAGGTCAATTTTCCCGAAATTGACATCCGCCAACGGCTCACCGTCAGCCAAGGCTATGGGGTCGCGGAATTGCATATACCGGACGGTTCCGAATATGTGGGCAAAACCATTATTGAATCCGGTCTTCGCGACAAAGACATCAATGTTTTAACGTTGTACCGAGGCACCACCGTCATTCCCAACCCTCGGAACGATCGTCAATTGAACCCAGGAGACCGGTTACTCTGCTTCGGGAAGCTGGATTCCATGAAAGGGCTGGTTCCGGAGCGAGTTCGACGGAAACGGCGTCCCACAGTCAGGAAATTGGAATCATCTTCCCAAGAGGGCAAAACTCTATGACCCCCAGGCGAAAGTCCCCCATCAGTAATTGGAATGGGCAGAAAGTGAAGCCTGGTGAAAGCCGCGACATTAAACTCAGTGTCAGCGAGACCTACAGTGGAATGACGATTGAGATTCCCCTGCATGTGCGTCGCGGGATAGAAGCTGGTCCAACCGTTTTTGTGACCGCTGCTTTGCACGGCAATGAAATCAACGGCACCGGAGCCATCCGAGCCTTAATTCAGGACGAAAACTTTCGGCTCAAAGCTGGATCTCTGGTGCTTGTTCCTGTGCTTAATCTACTGGGTTTTGAACGACACTCCCGTTACTTGCCGGACCGGCGTGACCTGAATCGATGTTTTCCCGGATTACGAAAAGGAAGTCTGGCCAGCCGAATGGCTCGGACCATCTTTGAGAGCATTGTCCGTTGTTGTGATTTCGGAATCGATCTCCATACTGCTGCTGTTCACCGCACGAATTTTCCCACGGTGCGGGCGGATATGTCGGATCCAGGTGTGAAACGGCTGGCAGACGCTTTTGGCTGCGAGCTTATCCTGACCGGTGCTGGTCCGAAAGGCTCGCTGCGCCGGGAAGCATGTAAAGTAGGATGCCCAACGATTACGATCGAAGGCGGCGAAGTGTCCAAGGTTCAGCCTGCCATCATGGAATGCTTTGTTCGAGGTGTCCGAAATGTGCTGATCGACCTCAGATCTATTGAGGGCGAACGCCAATATCCTCCCTATCAGGTAATCATTGAAAAGACAAAATGGGTGCGGGCTGAGTCTGGTGGATTCCTGCAATTTCACGTAGCACCCGGCCACATCGTAACCAAGGGGCAGCCGTTGGCGACCAATACCAGCCTTTTGGGCCGTGATCGCCATGTCTTACACTCTCCTTTGGACAGTGTAGTGCTAGGCATGACCACACTTCCGGCCGTGAGCCCGGGGGAACCGGTCTACCACCTTGGGTCGTTGCCACAAAACTGGAGCAACATCGAACAAATCCGCCAGCGGCTTCCCGGTGAGCATCTCCATGAACGAACCCTTGCCGATCTGGCAAGTAACCTGCATTTAGTCGAACCGAATTGAAAGGGGCTTAGCAATGATTCCTTTTCCAGCCCGAGGAGTAAAAAAGAAACCCACCGGAGATCCCGATGGGTTTGTATTGGATTTTAAATTTTTCCATTAACGATTGGCGAAAGCCCGAGTCCGGTGGTTATTATCCCTCTTGCGGACTTCATTAAATGGGTTGTCTCCAACCATAATGGCGTAGCGAATTAAACTCAGCGAAAAGCTGTAACGAACCTGCAAGGAATCTCCGCCTTGAATAGTTACGTCCACCAATCCTTTATCCTTGTCGCTGAAGACTTTTTTGGCGATGGCTTTTTCCCGTTCGGTTTTTGCGGCAACAGGAACCAAATCTTTTACCGTCAGGGAAAACTTGAGAGCCGGAGTTTGACCGGATTCGGATTTTGCCAGGTTTTTGATAGCACCCAAGGCTTCCTCGCCGACGGAAAAATACATTGCCTTGGGACCGAAAGCCAAGTAAACCGGACTTTCCCCAAACAATCGCCGGGCATCTTCGTCATATTCTTCCTGAGCATCTACCCGGTGAACATTTACTTTGCCGACTTTGGCAATATCCACCTTAATTTTTTTGGCATCCTTGAAGGGAAGCTCTCCGATCAGTTCCTTGACCACTTTTTCAACCTTGAGGCCATTTCTCAGCCTGAGACCACCTACCATGGTTGTTTTCGTTCCTTTGGTCGGCAAGAAACCAATAGCTCCGTCGATCTCTCCTGCCTTTAGAGATGGCCGCAACGCCTCGTAGAATTTTTCGGCATATTTTCTTTTGTTGGCATTCACTTCCTCTTTGATTTTTTTGCGAATCTCCTCATCGGCAATCTCAAAGATTGCCGTTTGCACTTTCTTGGGTAAACGGAAATTCAGTAACATCAAAGCGGCGGTGTTATCTTTAATCATGCCGCCGAAAATACTCGGAGTTCCACCTAAATACTTGATGTTGGCAGCCAGCCGGGAGTTGCCTTTGCTGGTGATGGTAGTCTCAGCCACAATTTTCTTGGTTTTGGAATCAATGGTAAAGGCGGAGTTAATTTCGCGGGCACCACTAATGAAATCCGAAGCTTGCTCGGCAAAAGTATCCAGAAACTGTATGCGGAGTTTTCGTTCGTTTTCCGTTTCGCCCGGTTTTACCTTGTCTTTTTCCTTTTGCAGAGCTTCTTCCATCTTGGAAATCATTAGGTCCTTTAGTACTTTCGGAACCTGGTCCATGCGAACGGTGCTGGACAACAAGGAAGTGATATTGCGGGGAAAAACTTTGGCAGGCGGTAATAAGCTACCTTTATCAATCGCATCCAGATTCAATCCGGTTACATAAGCGTAGCCATTGGCAATGCGGAAGCCGATGTCAAAAGGAACGTCAAATTGTTGGACGATATAAATCCCACCGGGGTTTTTCTTGGCGGGATAGTTGACATTCTCCAACAGCTTTAGAAATGCTTTCTCATTGCTGATAGGAATCATCAACACTCCGGAAATGGCACTCAAGTCTTCCCCCATCCGGAGGTACATCCCCATGGAGCGCTTGGTATCCACACCATCCAGACCTTTGGGTCCAACTTGAGCTTTGATAAGGGCATCAAGTTGTTCGCCAACTTCGGCTTTGTCCACTGCCTTAGCAACGGTTTTGATACTTTGGATAACGTTTTCTAGGGAACGGACTCGGAGCACAACCGTTGGCGGAGTTGCCTTGGGTTGAGCCCAAGCAACCGGCACCAACAAGCAAAGGGTCATTAATCCTGCTAACGACTTTCGTAGCATGTACGACACTCCTTAAGAATGAGAAGGAATGGTTCAAGTTTTAGTTCTTTGAAGGTATACCCGCGGACAACGGGAAAAGTGTCGGGATGTTTGGAAATTCCTTTTCCCACTTTTTAGCCGGTATCCTTAATCTCTAATATAGAGATTCATAAATTTGAAACAAAGATAGCTTTCCGGAAAAGGAAATCCTTGAATGTAGCCATTTCGCAGATCAAAATGGCAACGGTAGAAATTGGACAAGATGCTGAGTCAACATTTAACCCACAATTTTAAGTTTGTTTCGACTTCCGATTTTCGTATTTTTAAGCGAACACGAACATCATCCAGGAGAATTTAGGTTATGAAACATCAATACATCGCTTGGTTGTTGCTACTTTCTTGGGCACCAATTGCTTCTGGCCAGGAAAAAGAGGTAGCAGTAAAGCTTTCCAAGGATAAAGTTACTTTTCTTGCGGGTGATGAGGTCGTCACCCATTACCATACCCAAGGGTTTAGCAAACCGATTTTCTACCCGGTCTATGCACCGGGAAAAATACCGGTTACCCGCTCCTATCCCATCAAGAAAAATGTCAAGGGCGAATCCAAGGATCACGTGCACCATTTGTCGATGTGGTTTTGCCATGGGGATGTCATTCCAGTCGGGATGAATCTGAAGCACAAGGTCCGGGGCGTGATGGGAGTCGACTTTTGGTCGCTTCATGAAGGGCATGGCAATATTGTTTGCACCAAAGTAAAGCCTGCTCCGAAAGGGAAGAATT
>CAZPPD010000278.1:0-7157 GCA_964588185.1 uncultured Alcaligenaceae bacterium
CGGGAAGCGATTTTAGGTGGACCCAATATTCCAGACATGAAATAGGCAAAAAATAGCTGTGGTCCATTAGTGAACAACCGGATTTGGCGAATCAAGAATTGATTTTTAACTTTTCCATAACTTCACCATAAGTACCCTCATTCACACCATAGGTTCTCTTGTTAATTTCCTGTTGGCAGAAACGCAGAAAGTTCTCATCTGCGCGACCTTCAAGTTTTTGGATTTCAGTGTGTTCCCTCATGATTTCTTGCAATTCAGCCAAGTATTTTGAATCCACAGTTTTGGCGGGCGAGGCGTCTAACTTTAAATGCAGCCGCTCACATTTTCCTCGCAAGTCCGTCCACTTTTGGTACAGCTTTGCTTGGTGGCGGTAAATGGCGTCGACCGGAAAAACCATTAGAAAGAAGAAGGCAAAAACACCTAACAAAGTACCCCCGATTCCAAGCAACTGAGGAGGATTGGTTGGTTGACCAAAAATTGCAATCCCAAGCACGAATACCCCGGAAAGAAAGGCTATACCATTTAGCGCATAGATTATTCGTTCTCGTACTTTCCAACGATGTTTCATAATTTCATAGTAATATTGATTGATTAAGGAGGTATATTCATACTTCCAAAGTCTTTCATCTGCTTCTTTTGGTGTCATGCAAAACCCAATTCATTCTAATTTTCTTACCATTACTGATTTTACCTTCTCCCCTCACCGGTTGAAAAGGTTTAACCGATTAGGGAACTTAATCTTTTTTTGGATTCTCTGATTCTGGGGGTTTTGGTGGTCTTGGCGGTCGAGGCGGGATTGGTTCCCGAGGATCATGGGCGAACTCCTTGGGCAACAATTTAGATAAGGATTTGGGAAGAGCAATTGGTCCCAATTCCATTAAAAATGAAATTTCAGAATAAGTATAAACAAAAGCTCTTCCAACTTTGGAAGGATTAGATTTGAAAAATTTCTTGTAGTCTTTGCCTAAGACTTTTGAAATATGATGCCAATTTGTTTTCAATCCTTGTGATTTGCAAAAATGAAGTGCCCGTTTCTTATCACATACAATTTGATTTTCTTTTAAGGATTTTAGAGGAAGATTTGATTCCTGAGCTACCTTTTCTGGGTTGGTTCCCCAATTCAAGGAATGCCAAAGTGCCCTAGCGAATTGTTCTCTTTTTTCCTTGTCAGCGATTTCCTGGATGTTCCCAACGGAAATTAACAAAGGGTTTTCCATATTAATCCCTATAATCCTGCCCCTGCCTGTTAATAACTTTGACTTGGAAAGATTATAGGGAAATAAGCTAAGAAATCCCCTTATAAAGGAAGGCCTCCTTCGCTTCTTTGTTTTGATTAAGGCAAGAAACTAGGCACACGACTTCCCATTCGATAAAGCGAGTTTTGAAGCTACACTACCGCTGCCGGCCTAACCCCTTTATCCCCAGCCGATTAAAATTATCCTGCGGCCGTTGAATTCCATTTTTATTTGGATTCAGTCCCGGAAATTGCTGCAGTCCTTGATTATTTACCGCCGGCACTTGCCCTTGGAAATTGGGATTCAACTGAAAGCGGTTGGGATTAAATCCAAATGGATTATTGGGATTAAAAGGATTGGCAAACGGGTTGCCGATGGGATTGTTCGGATAATACCGCCCATAAAAACTATTTTGACTGACAATCGGTGAGTACAAAGCACCTGGATTGGCGATGGCATACGGAGCGGCATAGCGGAAATAGGGATCAAATAACCTAGGATCCGAAGGACTAAAACCCATTACGGACCAAGGTTGCGGGTAAAAAGGATAATTCGGATTTACACCGCCATAGAAAGGCCCATTGGGAATGGCAGGATTGAAACCCGGAAACGCTTGGGCGAATAAGTTCCCCGGCAAAGCCAATGTCATCAATGGGGAAAGAATAACTATCGAAATAAATGTGTAAAATCTTGCTCTTATCATGAATCACCTTATTACCTTTAAAAACCTATTTCGAGATATGCAATTTAAAGGTAACAAGTCTATCCCGGAAAATACATTGCCTTGGATACAATTTGCCGGAGATTGTGGGAAATTGCCCGGCAATATAAGATTAGGTGGATTCTCCCTTTTTTTTGATGATCCAGTTAAGTTGAGATCTATGCGTTTCTTCAATTTATAACGGATAACTATAACTATTAGACGGAATGTGCGGATAAATATTACCCCGCAAAGAATAGGTTTTTCCTATTTTTCAGATCATTTATTACTCGCCCAATTTCTTCTTGATTCAGGGATTGAAATCCACCCTGAGGATGCTTTTTCGCGATAACACACTGAGCCGAATTTCCCCACATGCCAAACTCCGGTCGACTAAATGGAGCGGGGTAGGATTTCATTTGAAATTGTTTGCCGAGAATCTCCCGCACCGCATCAATCTGCATGCGCACCCGATCCTTTTTGTCCAAGTATTGCAATTGGAATTCTTCGATATTTGGATTGCCCTCCTTGGAACACGCAACCACCCGAATTGTCTCCCGCGTGTAATGAGCCGAAAGGTCTTTTCCCGCCGGTGGCTTTGGTGCCGCAGCGGCAGGGGAAGGTGGCGTCTCCGCTCCCAAAAGCTTCCCACTACCGGGGCACATTTTGCGAGGTCCACCGGTGACGAAGTGGGGAACTAAACTTTTTCCGCCTGGGCTATCCTTCAACTGTACCAGCTGAGAGCAGGCAGGACATTTCCCCGCATTCTGGGGAGTCTGAACAACCACTTTTTTCTCCCCGGGATTCTTCTTCACCACCCCAATGGTTTCCCCACAGTAGCGACAGGTTAACACTTGTCCCTCCTGCTGGTCCTGACCGATGGTTCTACCACAGTGATGGCAGAAATCATACATGGGAACCCCTAAGGCTAAGGAAAATTGATATCGATATTGGGGTCTAACCCTTTATCAACTAAAAAGTAGTACGTACAAGTATGCCGGTAAGTCTCTCTCGGCTCTAAAATGATGTCCGGAAAGTTCGCTTGATTAACTGAGTTTGGAAAATACTGAGTCTCCAAACAAAGGGCACTCCGTTGGGGATAAGTCTCGCCTTTTCGTCCTTTTTGCCCCCGAAGAAAATTACCGGAATAGAATTGCAAACCCGGATAAGTAGTAGCTACCGAAAGAACGCGCCCGGATTTCGGATCAATTACCGTTGCAGCATGTATAGTGCCTTTCTTCTTACGGTTAAGGACATAATTATGATCGTAGCCCTTCGTGGGAGTATCGATTAACTCCTTGATTCGAGCGCCGATTTGCCTCGGTTTGCGGAAATCGAGAGGGGTATTCCTTACCGACTTGATCTTGCCAGTGGGAATTAATGTTTCATCCACTGGAGTATATTTATCGGCGTTAATCATAATATAATGATCCAATATAGTTTTGGACCCGGCACCGCTTAGATTAAAGTAACTATGATTACATAAGTTGACAGGGGTAGCTTTGTTTGTTTTGGCTTTATAAGTTATTTCCAATCCATTTTCTTCGTTTATACTATAGGTAACAACCACATCTAATTTGCCGGGATATCCTTCTTCACCATCGGGGCTGGTATAGCGAAAAACGACGGCATTATCCTTCTTCCGAATCGAACCTTTCCATACAACTTTGGTGAGGCTGCGTTTCCCGCCCCCATGCAGATGATTGGGCCCGTTATTAACAGCCAGTTTATAGGTCTTGCCGTTCAGTGTGAACATACCCTTGGCAGTACGATTGGCGACTCGCCCTACTGTGCAGCCAAAATATTGGTTTCGGTCCGATTCATAGCCGGCAACATCATCGAATCCCAGAACTACATTGTCCATCTTCCCGATCTTGTCCGGCACAAGGATCTAAATAACCGAAGCTACGAAATAAATCAGCTTTACGATCATTTTTGGCTTCTTGAGGGTATATTCGTGAACATTTTTCCCGTCTGAGGTAGTGCCAAACAATCGCTTCTCCTGAGATGGCCCGGTTTTTGGGGTGAAACCAACGGCTAAACAAACCAATCCAAGTGATAAGAGGCTGGAAAAAGTTTCTCTCATAGCATTCCCTTTTTTGAGTTGGTGCGGTTATTCGGATGCAGGTCCTTGGCCGTAGATATGTTGGACAGCCGGTTTATGGCTCCAATTGATTTGGTCACTTGCCAAGTTAAATACCTCAGCAATTTTTTCCCGCTCCTCAGTACTCGGCGACCATTGACCCAAGGCAATAGAAACCACACGTTCCTCCTCTAATCCGGCTTTTTTTGCAAGGTCTTGTACCGTCACCTGATTTTGCAAACACAATTGATCGACAGATTTTAGCTCCATGTTTTATCCTCAATGGATGTTTGATATTCCTCAAGCAGGCCCGTGACCATAAATATGTTGCACAGGGGTTTTATGCCCCCAAACAATTTGGTCTCGAGTTAGGTGAAAGACCTTGGCGATTTTATCGCGCTCATCGGGGCTGGGAGTCCAGCGGCCCATTACAATGGCCAACACCCGTTGCTCATCTAAACTCGATTTTTCCGCCAACTCTTGGACCGTTATCTTATGTTCCAAACATAATTGGTCGACTGGTTTCGATTCCATTGTTATTCTCCATGCTTGATTGGGAAGAATGGCATGCCCCGGGAGAATGAAGGAGAATTTCCACTAAGGAGCTATATTACTTCCTGATGGCTGGATTCGCAAGAATTCAGCGGGCTTCTTTTCCCCACAACGGTTGGCTCAACAACTCCGCATTACACACTGGCTGAAATGCTCCTTCTCCAATAAAGTTTCAGGAAATATAATTTCCTCTTCGGGCCGAGATCTCATGCGAATTCTAACTCTCCTTTCTTTCGTGTTATTTACCGGTATGGTGGGCGCTATCACCTGGTGGATTACCCGAAAGGATAAACATGATACCTCCGCCGGTTATTTTCTGGCAGGGCGGTCGCTCAGTTTTGGCTTTATCGCGGGATCCTTGCTGCTCACCAATTTATCCACCGAACAACTGGTGGGATTAAATGGAGCGGCCTTCAAGGACGGTTTGTGTGTGATGGCTTGGGAGGTGATTGCCGGAATGTCCCTGGTCATCATGGCCCTTTTCTTCCTGCCGCGCTACTTGAAAAGCGGCATTGCCACTGTGCCGCAATTCCTGGAAGAACGCTTCGGCAATACCACTCGGGCAATCACTTCGTTGATCTTCATCATCGCCTATGCGGGGATATTGCTCCCCATCATCCTCTACACCGGGGCACGGGGATTAACCGACATCCTGGACATGAAACAATTGACCGGCATTTCCTCAGACTCCGGAGTGATTTGGTTGGCCGTATGGTTGATCGGGATTATCGGATCTCTTTATGCAATCTTCGGGGGACTGCGAACAGTCGCGATCTCCGATACCATCAATGGCTTCGGGTTGTTGGTAGGCGGGGTGTTGATAATCTGGTTTGGTTTGCAAGCGATGAATAGTGAGCAACCGCTTTCCGCTCTGGCAACCCTGTACGAAGAAGAACCCGAAAAGTTTAACTCCCTTGGCGGCAGCGACTCTTCGGTCCCTTTCTCGACATTATTCACGGGCGTTTTGCTTCTTAATTTGTTCTACTGGTGCACCAACCAGCAAATTATCCAGCGAACTTTCGGAGCATCCTCCCTCAAAGAAGGTCAAAAGGGAGTTCTCTTGGCAGGCGTTTTCAAAATACTTGCCCCGGTGGTCCTGGTTCTACCGGGAATTGTGGCCTTTGCCATCTTTGGGCGCGTTTTAATTGCCGGCCAACAGGTCCCCATCAAGGATATCACCACGGAGAAGCTCGCTTTGGTGGCCAAGGCGGGGGACGAAGAAATCATTCTCCATGGAGATGAAGCCAAGTATGCCCTTGGGACCGCCTCGGTTAAGCAGGGAAGGAAACTTGAAGGGAAGAAGGTCACTTATAACGAGAAACAATATACGGTCGAAAAAGTTTTGGGAAAAGGCGTAGTGATCACGACTGGTCCGGATGGGGCCAATCAATACCATTCGGACTTAGAGGTGGAAAAATTGGTAACTCCCCGCCGGCGGGATAAAGCCTATGGGGTTTTAGTCAGGAAAGTGCTCCCTAGCTGGCTTGCCGGCTTTTTTGCAGCGGTAATGGTGGGAGCGATCTTGAGCTCCTTCAACTCGGCATTGAATAGTACGGCGACACTATTCAGCTTAGGTGTTTACAAGAAGATCGTTCATCCCGAGGCCAATGAAAAGCAAATCATCCATGCGGGGAAAATCTTCGGCTGGATTATTGCCATTTCTTCCATGTCGGTCGCCCCGTTGTTGCTTGGTCAGGAAAGCATCTTCGGATACTTACAACAAATGAATGGCTTGTACTTTATTCCCATCTTCTCGGTGGTTTTAGTGGGTATTGTCGCCCGAAGAGTGCCGCCGAGAGCAGCGAACATCGCCCTAACCGTAGGTTTTGTAGTCATAGCCGTGGGTTATTTCATTCCGCCTTTCCCCAGCCTCATTCAACCGGGCGGCCTTCATCCCTTTCACTTCTTGGGGATTGTTTTCATTTCCCTCATAATCTTTATGCTCCTCTACGGCCGCTTATATCCCTTAGATTGCCCATGGACACAGAAAGCCTCCGGAGATGTAGACATCACGCCTTGGAATTTGGCATGGCCGGCAGGAATCGGCCTGATTTTAATTGTGTTGATGATTTATATTGCTTTTGCAGACTTGTCGGTCATTGATATATCTTTTTTAACGACCAATCCATAATGAGTCTCCTCCTGATTCAAGCTGCCCCGCTGCGCGTCGGGTTCGGGCATTGGCTTTAAACACTTTCAGCGTAATTAGCATCTTTTAACCCCTCCGCTGAGGCCAATATCTCCAAGCCAAGCTCCCGAGGATAAGGACTCCCCCAATATACGAGAAAATCCCAGGAGCTTCTCCTACCGTCAGGTACGCCCATACCGGAACCAGGATCGGTTCAATCAACGATATCGCTCCCGATTCCGAAGGGCTGACCACTCGCAATCCGCGAGCCATCAGAAAATAAGGCAACCCCAATTGGAAAGCCCCAAACAGGAAGATAAACCCAATCTGAGCCAAAGTCGGGAACGGCTCACGCAAGATAAAAGGGAGTAAGAATAGTGCCCCACCCATTTTATTATTTACCGGCTACCACCGAGAAGAGCTATCTCGCAACAACCGCAAGCAGAGCACAATCGACGC
>CAZPPD010000279.1:0-7153 GCA_964588185.1 uncultured Alcaligenaceae bacterium
GGTGTTTTGAAACTTGGGACCATTGGAAATTACGGCCAGTGCCGGCCGGTTGAATCGGGGCCTCGGTAATTTTTCCGGGAAAGTGCCGATCTTCTTGCCGGCGGCCACGTCCCAGGCCAGCACTTCCCCAAATTTGTTTTTGCCATCCCAACCCTGGGCCGCTGACGCCAGCAGTAACGGGCCTTTCTTACTTCCGGAAAAGGCCAAAGATACTAAAGGCCCCGTGTGTCCGCGGAGTAGTTTCACTTGGCGGTTTTTGGTGTTGAAGACATAAACCATCCCCTGATCTTGCCGCATATCATCGGACAAGAAGCCCAACACCGGATAAGTCTTTCCCACATTTTTGTAACCTGCCGTCCCGCGCATCACTCCCAAGCCGCCGACGGCCAAGTAGGTTCCATCCGGCGACAACGCCATGGCATTGATGGCCCCCTGAAGTCCCGGGGCAATGGGAACCCGAAAATGCCGGCTGGGGTCCAGTTCATATTTCTTGGTTTTTGGATCAAGTTGCCAGACCCGAACTACTTTGTCATATCCGGCAGAATACAAGGTGTCGCCGTCGGGACTAAAAACCAAGCTTGTTACCGAGCTGGTATGTCCGCCCGCTTCCAGGCGAAGTAATGGTGTTTTGTTGTTACCAAGGGGGAGTTGCTGAGCGGATAAGAAGTTCGCACTGGCAATCCAGGCGACTAGCAGAAGGAAACTGCGGTACTTCATTATTCTGTCCTTCAGGGAACCGGTATGAGGTGCGGACCAGGAATCCGCAAAAATGGCACTGTCTCAATAGAATTATTCACAATTACCCAGTTTAACGGACATTTCGGGTAATTTTCCAGATGGGAAATTAATGGTGTCCCACTGGATTTTGGAATTCCGGACTATTTGAAGGTATTCATGCTCGCCCCGGCCATTCTGAATCTTTTCCGTTTTTGCTTGAAACCCAAGTACTCTGAGAATCTAGGCGAGCATGCTTAAGAACCTTTTATTGGATTACGAAACCTATTATTCAGCGAGACACTCGAAGCTAATTATCTGTCATTTGGCTTTTGCTTTCTTCTTATTCTTTTTTCCAGGCCGGTGCTTGAATATTTTCGCATTCACTTCCGCTCGCCACCTCTGCAAGCGTCTGTGTAATTCCTTGGCTTTTGCCGGCATGAAAGATAGGAGGTTCTTTTTCTCGCTGGGATCATTGGCGAGATTGAAGAGTTCCAACTTTCCAGAAGTGAAATATTCAATGAGTTTAAAATCTCCGACCCGGATTGCGCCGCTGGAATTTCCCCCAAGGAAATGAGGCTTCTTCAGGGGGTAGTGCCAATAGAGAGCATCTCGCTTTAACTTGGCCTTTGGGTTCACAAGCAGAGGCAATAACGAAATTCCATCCAAATGCTGCTTGGGATCAGGTTGAATCCCAGCCATTGCCGCAAACGTTGGATAAAAATCGATCGTCATCACCGGAACTTCGCTTACGCTATTCTCGGGGATCTTTCCCGGCCAACGAATGATCAATGGAATACGCACTCCCCCCTCATATAGGGTTGATTTACCCGCTCGCAATAGCCCATTGACGGTCACTTGACTCTGTCCACCGTTGTCCGAAGTGAAAATGACAATGGTGTTGTCGGTGAGGCCAAACTCATCCAGCTTCGCCAGGATCCTACCAACTCCCTGGTCGATACTTTCCAACTGTGCGGCGAGATGGGGATTATTTTTCTTGGCTCGGAATCCTTTGCCGGCCCCATTCTTTTTCAGATACTTGGCGACCAAATCTTCTTTGCCTGCCAACCGCGTGTGGACGGCATAATGACTGAGGTACAAGAAAAACGGACGGTCTTTGTTGCGTTCGATAAACTTCACGGCTTCATAATTGCAGCGATCAACCAGATATTCCTTACCGTTTTGATCCTTGAGCTTTTGTTTGATCTCGCGATTGAAGTGGTAAGGGAAGAAATAACTCCCGCCGCCAATCCCCCGGTTTTCGCTGACCATCACCTCATCAAAGCCGTGTTTGCTGGGAGGAAATTCTTTGGCTCCATGATTGCGATAACCGGTAAGGTGCCACTTGCCTACAATACCGGTGGCATAACCTTCTTGGCGAAGCATTTCTGCGAGGGTGACATGGCTTAAAGCCAGGTGATTGGGGTCCCCCGGGCGTAAGTAATCGGTAATGCCGACGCGAGCAGGATATTGTCCAGTCATGATGCTGGCACGAGTAGGAGAGCAAACCGGTGCGGCAGAATAGGCCTGGGTGAAACGGATTCCTTGTTTGGCCAGGCGGTTTAGGTTGGGAGTTTCGTTAAACCGATTGCCGTAACAGCCAAGCTCCCCCCAACCTAAATCATCCGCCATGATAAACACGATATTGGGTTTCGCCTTGTTCTCGGAGGCGGACAAATTGTTTCCGCAGGGGAAAACCGCATAAGTTAACAGCGTAAAGCCAAGGATGCCGATACTCGAAAGCCGATTCATCACCATCATCCCCTTTATTTGATCTTCTTCCACATGCTGATTACTGCCTGCTGTCCCAAAACGCGCACGTTATATTTCCGCAGCATTCTCCAGTGGAAAACCCCTGCCGCCTGCCTCAACGCGAGAAAATCGGAGACCAACAAGATAGCTTTTCCATCAATCTTGAGTATTCGGTTGAATTCCCGGACAAGGTGTTTGTAAAAGGCACCAATATCCTCTTGTTTGCCGATTTGCTTCCCAAATGGCGGATTGGAAACAATGCGGTCGGCACTATTCCCCGCCAAGGGAAGCTGCTGCGCATCCCAACAGAGCAGCCGGGCATCCGGATAGTGCTTGAGGTTCGCCCGGGTATTGCGAAGTGCCTCCATCTCAACATCTCCGCCAAAAATGTCAACCTTATCCTTTTTTCTGGAAACTGCGAATTGTTCGGCGAGGATGGTCCCGGCTCCGCACATTGGGTCGATCATCCGCTGCTCCGGCTGCAGGTCGGCCAAACGCACCAGGGCGGCGGCCATGCTGGGCCGGAGCGAAGCAGGCATATGTTCCTGCTTGTACGTCCGGTGCCGCATCGTCTTGTCGGACAGGCGAATGCCGCAGACCGCAGTGCGGCCCTGGATCGTCAACCAAATCTCCAGGGCCGCATTCTCATCCACAAACTTCCAACTGGCGGGCAGTTTTCCCTCCAACCCCCGAGCCATAGCTTTGCCGGCATCCACTCGGCGGTAACCATGTTTGCCGGTCATTTGTGTCACCAAGCGGTAAGTGGGTTTCCCCGAAGGTTTCGGTCGAATGCTGTGATGGATTTTCAATAGCCTGTCCCACTTGGCATCCTGAGCCGTCCAACGGCGAATACTCTTTAGATCCTCGGCTTTGAAAGAAAGCTTGTCGGTCCCCCAAGCCAGGACAAACACATCCTCCACTGTCCGCAGCCGCAGCAGATCCTTGGTGATCTCATCCACGCGAAAAACCACAATGCCGCGACTGGTCTTCTTGACCTCGGCTCCGAATTCTTTTTCCAGCTCATCGCTAGCGATAGCTTCCAGACCGGGAAGGACAATGGCATAACAGGCGGGTGAGGGTTGTTGTGATTGACGCTTGGCCATTGGTTCGAATTCTATTGGACGGTTTTTCAGGGATCTTGTCGAGAAGTTTAGTATAGCGGAAGGATGACAAGTTCTAGTTGATTTCATTAAAAACCAACGCCGGTCAATGGATCAGTCAATATTCGATATTGCCAAGAACCAAAACCAAACCACCAAATCAAAGGGAGATAAAAACAGGGGAATTGAGGTGCTGCGGTCCGCTTATCCCGTTGCAGACAACCAGGACAAGATTTCGTCGGCTTCTACATGCTGACCTGCTGCCAACGCGGTTTCAGGTAGCGGAATATTATTGCTTATGAAAATCCACGGTGCGCATTGCTTGCCCCCGGAGTTGGGCCAACCGCGTTTGGGCATATTCGGCATAGCGGGAATTGGGGAAGTTCTGAATCACTCGTTGGTAAGCCGCCATGGCTTGGTGTCGTTGGTTCTTTCGCAGGTAGCTTTTCGCCAGATCGATATACATTCGGCTTAATCGGCCGCTCAGTTCATCACAGGCATCCTGCAACCACTCCGGGTTATCGTTGATGGTCCCCTTAAGACGGCGGGCATCTTCGACCACCTTGAGATCGCCGTAGGTCGAGATCAATTTTTCACACCGATCCAAACAATGGAGGTATTGACCGCTGTTGTAGTCGTTGCGGGCTTGAGCCAGAATTTCCCGGGCCACCTGTGTCCGTTGTTTGGAAACTGCAGTCGGGGTCTTGGCCGAGCGGGTCAGCATTTCCCCCGCGCTGACGGCTGCATTGGTTCCCGGATAGGAACGCACCAGTTCGGTCAGCAAATCCATGGCCTTGGTGGTTTTCCCATTCTCATTGAGTTGCTTAGCCTTTGCCAATTGAACCGTGGCTTGATTTTCAATTTCAGTAAGGAGCTTGCGGGCTTTCATTTGGATTGGCCGGCCTTTTCCGTCTTCGGTAACGGATTTCAACAAGGCAATCGCCTTGGCATAATCCGGAGTCGCAAGGGCCTTATTAGCTGCAGCAAAGTCCCGAAGCATCCATTCAGGATTGGCAACTTGAGCCAACACGCGATTAAGGCTTTCCTGGAAGCGAGTGGCGTTGCGGTACCCTTCGATGGTCCCCAAGATCTTGCCGTCGAAATCAGCGAACACAATGGTGGGATAACTATGGATGCGGAGTTGTTGAGCTAATCGATATTCCCGGTCGGCGTCAATTTTCAGCGGAACGAATTGTTTGTTGAGGGTTTGCGAAACGGTGGGGTCTTGGAAAGTAGTTTCGTCCAACTTTCGACACCAGAAACAATTCTCCGTTCCAAAATCCAGAATGATGGGCAACCCTTTGGACTTGGCTTCCTTGCGGGCCTTGGCGTAATTGTAACGCCACTGAATTTGAGCTTCTGCGACGGGGGCCAGATGGGAGAGGTAAATACCACAGAAGAACAACAGAAAAAATATAAGATAACGGGTCATTGGTGAGAACTCTCCGTGCCTGGGGGCTTGTACCTGGGTTACGCCCGGGGGTGTGCCTTTTGGTAGTTTTCCCGTAAGCGTTGTGTGGTCACATGCGTGTAAATCTGGGTTGTGGCCAAACTGCGGTGGCCCAGCAACTCTTGTACACTGCGAATATCTGCGCCTCGGTCCAGTAGGTGGGTCGCGAAGCTATGCCGCAAACTATGCGGGCTGGTTTTGGGATCCAACCCCACTTGCAGCAGGTATTTTTCCAGTAATCGCCCCACACTTCTAGCTGTCAGACGAGTTCCCTGCTTGTTCCAAAACAAGGCCGGCGATGCCGACTTAAGTCCCTTCAGTAATTGGTCCCGGCTTGCCAACCAATTTTTAATTGCTTGCAGGGCATGAGGTCCGAGTAAAACCAGCCGCTCTTTTTTTCCTTTGCCCCGAACCGTGGCGATGCCGCTTTGCAAGTCCAAATCTTCGGTATTCAGCCCGGTTAATTCGCTAACTCGCATCCCGGCAGAGTAGAGGGTTTCAAGAATCGCCCGATCGCGTAGCCCCATGGGTTCATCCGCTGGGGGGGCCTCCAATAGTTGGAGGGTCGATTCAATACTCAGAAAATGCGGCAGCTTTTTATCTTGCCGGGGACCTCGTAACCCGTCCGCGGGATTATTTTCCAGCTTTCCTTGGCGACACAAGAATTTACACCAAGACCGCACCGAAGCCAGCCGCCGTGCGATGGTTGCCTTGGAGTATTTCTTTTCGTGCAACCAAACCAAATAGGAACGCAACAGCCGAGCCGTTAGGACTTCGGGTCCGACCTTTGGATCACCGCACTTGTCGACAATAAATTGGGCAGCCTGAGTTAGATCTTCTCTATACGACTTGACTGTATGTTCCGAAGCATCTCGTTCTAGAGACAGATGCCTGAGGAAATCGGCCAATGCTTCCTGCATGACTTTTTCTTCTTCTTTGGCGAAAAAGGTGTCAGGTCCCTTTTGCCGGAACGGCCCTTCGGGTGGTTAGCACAAAAGGTACCTGACACCTTTTCGCCACACCTATCGATGAATGGGCGTTGGATTTATCCGTCCTGTTTGTTCTTGTGCTTTTTCCTTCAACATCTTCACGTCAAACCAGCTCATGCTGAGGTCTGGATTCGCTGCTTGGTGACGGATGGCATCGAGGAGTTGTTCTTGGCTTTGGTCGTCATACACAAAAATGAAACGTTCTTTACCTTTGATCAAAGCCAATACATTTACTTCCGGCGCCACGGCTGCACCTCGTCCTTCGTTGGCCTCGCCTTCCTTGTTTAAATTTCCTCTTTTCCAAGTATCGTCCATTCTGCCCGGTGTGCTTGGAAAAATGCTCAGAAATGCCTAATCCCGGCATTTTTTCCTTGGATTTACTGACCTGATTCAGTCATCCGGGTCATCCTGAGAGATCAACACAATGCGTTCAAATTACCTAGGCCAACTTTCTCCCGCATCAGGAAAGGTTCCCCGAATTTCGTCCCAATCGACCAGCCCCAATAGCGGTCCCGGTCGCGGACATCGTCCAAAAAAGTTGGCGGAGTGGTGGGCCGGCCCTGGATGAACTGCGAATGGTAACAGGCAATGGCATTCATCTTGGTTTCTTGAAAATCGGAAATGTCCAGCACAAAGGAAGGATTAATGTGCAGCCGAACATGGAAACTGAAGAAATAATAGATGCGTTTTGGATAATGGGGATTACCGGCAAGATCCGTTTTCGACAATTTGGACCAAAAGCGGGCGGCCTCGGTCAGGGAACTGGCGGCGACATGGTCCGGATGAGCATCATCCCAGTAATGAGCGAAAAGAAAGGTAGGCTGTAACTCACGAAGTCGGCCGGCTAGTAAATGTCTTGCCTCCAAATCATTCATCAGCGACCGATTGGGCAAGCCAAGGTTCCCCCGGTAGTCCAATTTTAATACTTCTGTGGCGGCATCGGTTTCTTTCTTACGGATTTCAGGACTGCCGTGGGGGGTCGGTTCTCCATTGGTAAGATCCAAAATTCCGACCGTTGCTCCCGCTTTCTTTAAGGAGAGCAGGGTACCACCTACACATAATTCCGCATCATCGGGATGAGCGGCAATTACAAGATAGTCTAAGGACATAAATAGATCCTTTAACGGTAAACGGTTTCAGGTTAGGCT
>CAZPPD010000280.1:0-7148 GCA_964588185.1 uncultured Alcaligenaceae bacterium
ATTTGGTGGAACGGGACACCGCCCCTGCGGAAAAATGGGCCTTATGTGCCCGCGGCTCTCCGGGTCCTTGGCAAATAGCAACCGAATCTATTATCCATGCCGGTTTTGACCGTTTGTCCCGGGAGCTAGGTGTTCTGATCGACATCGAACGCTTCGATTTCGACGAAAATATTTCCGACCGGGAAATGCAACGCAAATTGCGGATCGCAAAAGACGAAGGGATTCGGGGAATCTTTATGATGCCTTCGCGACTCAATGAACAACTAATGCACTTAGATGAATTGTTTTTGCGTGCCTGTGAATCGGTCGGGGTGCCGGTAATTCTTCTCGAGCGGAATCTTCGGGGAAATCTTCGAGAATTGCAGCACGACTTGGTGGCCTCGGACGACCTTGCCGGCGGCCGGGAATGCACCAACCATCTTCTCAATTTGGGACGGCGGCGGGTTGCCTTTGTCATGGGTTCGCCCACCAGCAGCCATTACGACCGGCTGGCCGGCTATCTGCACAGCTTGTATGCCTTCTCCGGTGAAAAAACGCAAAAGCTGCAGCCCGTTGTTCTCTGGCAAGACCACACGCTGCCTAACAAGCAGGGCTATGCCAAATTGGCGGACGAAATCACAAAGATCAAACCGGATGGCATTATCTGTTA
The DNA here is from genome assembly GCA_964588185.1 of uncultured Alcaligenaceae bacterium. GTDB lineage: Bacteria > Planctomycetota > Planctomycetia > Gemmatales > Gemmataceae > CAZPPD01. Next base: position 650 of record CAZPPD010000280.1, read on the forward strand.
CCAGGATTATGCGGCAATGGGTTTGATCCTGGAGTTATTATCGCGAGGAATAAAAATCCCAAGCGACCTATCGATTGTCGGCTTTGACAATCTACCGATCGGCAACATGTTCGCCGTTGGAGTCACCACCTACGAGTTTCCTTCCTATGAAATTGCCAACCAATCTTTGCGGATGATGCGGGAACGAATCCAAAACCCAAATCAACCGCCGGTCAAAGTGGTTGTCGCCGGCCGCCTGATCATCCGCGAGAGTTCAATTATTACCAAAACGACTTCTTGATTGGGTCCGGAGTTTGCCCCGGCTACCCGGCTTGCTTGGGTTGGCGGAAAAACAGCATATCATGCCGCCGAATAGCAAAACCGGTTGGACCATCCGGCCGGGCTCCCATGGTATAAACGCCCAGCTTTCCGGTGGAAGTCTCAGCCAAATAGAGAGCCGCTTGGTTTCCAGTGATGAATCCGGTCGTCATCATAAAGTGAACATCTTGGCGCGGCTGGATGCCGAATTCTTTGACCAGGTCCACTTCTGCCCAACCAATGATCTTCCCTTTGGTGCGGTCAATGACCGTGCCCAATAATTTTCCCGAGCGATAATCCAACAGCCACACGCCGTCGGTATCCAGACCCGGACGAACAACCACTCGTCCCGTGCACAGGATGTAATCCTTGTAGCGATCATCTCCCGCCAAGACTTTCTTTGAGGGATTAAAGAATAGCTGAGAAGCCAGAAATCCAACAAATAATCCCACTCCCAACATGATAAATCCAAAGCGATGAGCTTTCATAGCTTGACCACCTTTCCCGAAACGCGGCAAGGTTAATTTCCGATTGGTTCGCCCACTATACCAAGATGGTTATATGCCACCAACATCGTTTGCTAGAAACCGGACAACTCGTTAAAATGCTGCAGCTGGAGAATCAAGCAAGGTTGCCGTTACGATTCTCTGAATTCCAATTTGGCCCCAAATTGCCTACCTTACAGCGGAAAGGATTCCCCATGGCTCCAAGGAAGAAGTCTCAATTTCCTCTCATCCAGATTCTTATTGGCTTAGGTGCCTTGTTGGTCGGGGCAGTCTGGTATCAGATGCAGCCCAATCAAACCGTTACCGTCCCACCAGGTGATTTTCTGTTCTGCTTTTGGAATGTGGAAAACCTTTTTGATGATGTGGACAACGGCCTTAACGGCAGAGGGGATAAAGAAAAAGATAACTGGTATTCTCAGAACAAGCATGACCTCAACCTGAAGCTTAACAAGATTACCGAAGCCATGCTTAAGTTAAACAACGGTAAGGGGCCGGATATTCTAGCGCTGGTTGAGGTGGAAAACTTGCGGGCTGCCAATTTGGTAAAAGAAGCCCTGAACAAAAAGATTTCTGACCCCAACCTGCATTATAAGCATGTCCTGATGAAAGAGGTCCGCGTCGGCCGCCACATTGCTCCCGTGATTATCACTCGCCTTCCAGTAGTGGGCAATCGCACCCGGCAATACGACAAACGCCGCCGGATTGTTGAGGGCCGGGTCAAGGTTAACGGCAAGGAATTGATCATCGTAGCCTCGCATTGGACCTCTCGATTGCATGGGGGTGAATCCGGCAGAGCCACCTACGCCCAAAAGATCTACGGCGCTTACAAGGCCATGTATAAAAACAACCCGAAAGTGGATTACCTCCTGTGCGGCGATTTTAATGACACCCCGGAAGATGTTAGCATCACCCACCACCTCAAAGCCAAGGGAGATGTGACTTTGGTCCAAAAAGATAGCACCTCGCCGGTGATGTTCAACCCTAGCGGGCTGGGCGAGCCGATCTTGTTCAACCTGTTTGCCAACAAAGACCCCAGGAAATTCGGCACTCACTACTATAAGTCCAAAAATGTTGGCCCCTGGTATATCTTCGACCAGATTATTGTTTCTCCTGGGATGTTGGACCGGGAAGGCTGGACCTGCAATGTCGATTCGGCCCAAACCATCCGAACATTGGTTCGTCCCGGAGATCGATTGCAACGTCCTTGGTCGTTCGGCTCCCGCTCCGATGATCCGACCCGCCGGGGCTACAGCGACCACTTCCCGGTCGTGGTGACATTATCGGTCAAGTAAGTGGAACTGCGGTTGGAGGGGAAGCACGGACCCGGTGCTTCCCACGGGGGACACATCTCAATAGCTCAAAAGCTGCAAATGTGGTGTGAAACCTAGCGGCGTTTTCCATATGTCTAACTCTGCTCAAACACAAAAGGATTTTCCATATGTCTAACTCTGCTCAAACACAAAAGGATGTAACTGATATGACCCTATAAGCGAGAAAAGAACTCCACCTCATCCGCATTACAGGGTAATCCCATCAATATTTCATACGAAAGGCTCATTCATGGAATTACCAAGCCGAGCGAAACAGGACCGCTACACGCTTCCGGGTGAATACAACGATTTAGAATACCGTTTGCGCTCGAACCCGGAGACCAAGACCATCCCTACTTGCGTTGCGTATGCCTTTGATTTTCGTACTCGGCTGGGGCCTTACTTGTTCATTGATATGAAGCTGGTCACCGCCGGACCTCGCGCGGTTGGGTCCGCATTAAAGGGTGCCGGCTTTGAGAAGACCCGGATTGTCTTAAAACAATGGAACCGCAACTTCCAACCCAGTAAAGCTCGCATTGATGGCGAAGTCCCCGAGATGTTGCTGGTTTCCAGCATGCAAATCCACAGTGCCAGCGCCTATGAGATGATCATCGATGCTTACCAACTAGGTGATCATCGCCATTTCATTCTCGCCTGAGTAGCCAAGGCGATCTATGAACCTTGGGATATGTTCGGTTTTGGTCCGCAAGGGCAATATAGTGCGGACGTTGTTGTTACCGGAGAAGAGTTCGTCCTCCTGCAACTACTGGATCGCCTGATGGAATACCGAGTCAAAGGCGAACACCTACGCAAAACCTTCCATCGCTTGCGCATGTCCGGGTTGTTGGATGACATTCCCGGGCTGGTCTTTCGCGAAGGGGACGAGCGAGAACCGCTCACCCGGTTAATTGATACCGGCATCCAACGCCTGGTGCAGAATCTGGATGAGCTCCCGAGTCCCCTGCTGGGCTTGCAACTGCTGGAGCCGCCGCATCGGCGCAAGACGCTGTCCAAAAAACCAATTCCATTAGAAAAGCTCGGCCTTTACGCCGGTATCGTTTCGCTGGTAACCACGCACGGGTGTAAATTCCGCTGTCCCTACTGCCCGATTCCGGCTTACAACCAGTTTACCTTCCGATACAAGAGCCCCGAAAATGTTCGCGAGGAAGTCAAAGCCATCGCCGAGGCAACGAACATCCGGAACTATTTTGGAACCGATGACAATTTCTTCAACAACCGAGAAACTGTAGAAGACATCTTCACCGAGATGGCCAAAGGGAAAGTCCATCGCCGACCTTTTCGCGATGCTATTTTCTTTGGCACGGAGGCAACGGAGTTCGACGTCTACAAGAATCAGGATCTGTTGCCGCTGTGCCGCGAAGGCGGAATGCGAGCAATCTGGTTCGGTATTGAAGACATGACTGCGGAGCTGGTCAAAAAAGGCCAAAGTCCGGAGAAGACCAAAAAGCTGTTCGAGATTCTAAACCAGCAAGGCATCTCTCCCATGTCCATGATGATGCATCACGACGGCCAACCTCTCACTAGCAAAGACAACTTGTACGGGTTGCTCAACCAGGTCAATTTCCTCCGGCGTAGTGGTTCCATTTCGTTGCAGGTCACCATTCTCACTCCATCGGTCGGCAGCAAAGGCTTCGAAGAACCCTACGAGCAAGGCATGGTCATCCAAAGGGCCGGGAAACAAATCCTGGAGGATCATCACTACGACGGCAACCACTGCATCGCCACTAACGACCTCAGCCCATGGCGAAAACAATTGAATATCTACCTGGCCTACTCCAGTTTCTATAATCCGGTGAACTTCGTCCGCGCGATTGCCAACTGGAAAGATCCCCTGTGGAGCACCCGTGTCATGTTCCAGATGTACGGCATGGCGGGGCTGGTGAAATCCTTTGTAACCGGCTGGGGTTGGCTACGGGGCTTAATGTCCAACCAACTGGAAAAGATGACCGAACCACCAAAGGCCAAATTGGATATCATCCCCGTAACAGGAGGGGCCCAGAAAGGGGAAAAGGAAATCGCAAAGCAGGAATTGGAGTCACTGGCGGTTTAGGTGTTGCAGATCAGTTCCAAGAAAACTTCCCTCTCAACACTCACCAGGAACAAGAATAACGCAGGTTCATGCCGAGCAAATTACATTTTACATGCTTATCGCCTTAATCAGATCAACCACCGTAAGAAACGTGCCACCTACATCAAGCCAATCTCCCCAAAGGAGAAAAAGGGGGAAGGAGACAGATCAACTTGTCTAAATGGCTATTCTGCAGTTTTTCTGCACAAAATATGATTTGAGTATCGAATTTAATCTTTTACTGAGGTACAATACCTTTTAAAAGCGTCTTCAAATCTTGGAATCCACCATGTTAATCGAATTCAAGGTTGAGAATTATCGGTCTTTCCGGGACGAACAAACCCTCAGCTTGGTCTCCAGTAATGATCCAACCCATCCAGACAATCTAATATCCTGCGACGGATTTTCTGTGACCAAGACAGCAGCGGTTTATGGACCGAATGCGTCCGGCAAGAGCAATCTCATCAAGGCCTTCTTGGCTTTCCGAGACTTTATTTTGGGTTCGGCGACAAGGATGACGCTTGGAGATACGATCGATATTTCTCCTTTTCGGTTGGATGAGAAAACTGGTAGGACCCCTTCTCAATTCCAAATTACGTTAATGTTGAATGGTCAAACATACATCTACGGATTCTCCACTACCCCCGAACGAGTTCACGACGAATGGTTATATGTTCGCAAGGCCAGGGGGCGATTATCAAATTGGCTCGAACGAAGATTTATCCCAAAAACAAAAAAGACAGAATGGAAAATCAAGGGCCACATTAAGCCAGACGCCAAATTGCTCCAATCAAAAACTAGAGAGAATGGGCTTGTGCTTTCTCGAGGTGCGGAGCTCAATGTAAAGGAATTGGCTCCGTTGTTTTTATGGCTGAAGTCTAACCTTCAAGTTTTTGATTTGTCCTCAACACCAGAGGAAATTTTTGCCATAACTGAAGAGGCAATGACTAAAGACGACTCCCTCCGGTCGCGGATCCTGGACATGGTCAAAGATGCGGATTTTGGAATTTCCAATGTTGAAGTTGTTGAAACACAAATTCCCCTTTCCCCTTGGAGACCGGTAGAAAACTTCGGCAAAGGAAAAAGCCCGAATGATTCGGCAAAGAAGGAAAGCCCAGGGAAATTGAAAGCGCCAAGTGATTGGACAATAAGTGAAGAGAAAATGGCTGATTCCAACTGGTCGAGAATATTTTCATCACTTCCAAACCCCAGGCCAACAATTAATGTAATTTCAACAGAACACATCCAATACCCAAGCGGGGAATCCGTTAAATTCAACCTTGAAGAGGATGAATCAAATGGCACGCAAAGATTCTTTGCACTAGCCGGGCCGATCCTAAACGCTTTCGACAACGGATCTACTCTTGTCATCGATGAACTCGACTGCAGCATGCATCCCCTGCTGACAAGGAAGATCATTGAAATGTTTCACAGCAACGAGACGAATCCTAAAGGAGCACAGCTCATCTTTGCCACCCACGATAGTTCGATTATGGATTCCAGTCTCTTTCGCCGGGATCAGATCTGGTTGACCGAAAAACGGCGGGATGGGTCTACAGATTTGTTCTCATTGCATGACATTGAAACCCGACCGCGAAATACAGAAGCTTTTGAGAAAAACTATTTAGCCGGCCGCTATGGTGCGGTTCCGAAATTTGGCCCTGCTTTGGAAGACTTAGAGATTAAATGAGTTCACGACGTCGCTTCACAAAGCAAGGAAAGCCGGCAAGAAGGTCGCAACGCCGTCCGGAGAAGAGTACGCTGCTCATCGTGTGCGAAGGCCGCGAAACCGAACGGAACTACCTCGATCAGCTTAAACGTGAGGACGAGGTCAATCGACATTTTGCAATCACTATAAAAAAGGGCAAAGGTGGTTCCAGACTACAAATCGTACAGCTCGCCGTGGACTTCAAAAACCAAACCAATACGGATTTCGACGAAGTTTGGTGTGTGATGGATGTGGAATCACAACACAAAGAAGAGGCCGTCAAAGATCTAATGTCCGCAATCGAATCCGCCGCCCAAAACCAGGTAACGCTATGCCTTTCCAACCCTGTCTTCGAGGTTTGGCTTCTTGCTCATTTCGTTCGATCGTCAAAATCATTCAAGGATTGCGATGCAGTCATTCTGTTTCTCAATAAGCACTGGAAAAAAGAATTCAAACAGGATTATTCGAAAAGTGATCGAGGTATATACCAAAAAATTTCGGATCGAACCTTAAAGGCCATCCAAAATGCTAAGGCAGTTCGAGAAAAGGATCATGGTGTTGAGAAGCAAATTGAAAAATGCAACTCCGC
>CAZPPD010000281.1:0-7141 GCA_964588185.1 uncultured Alcaligenaceae bacterium
GGAGCTTTTCATCGAGTTCCTCAAGGCCGACGGTGCTGCTGCAACCGTCCAACAAATTCTCCTCCTTTTCACCGAGTTTTTTCTCGACGACATCACTCGTTTCAAGCTCACTCTTGGACTGCTCTTGGGCTGTTGCATCGCAAAGGGCTAGCACATCCTCACTGAGTTTTTTCTCGGCAACATCACTCGTTTCAAAGTCAGGCATGGCCTGCTCGTAGCCTGTTGCATCGCCAACGGCTGGCACGTCCACGTGCTCTTTCTCTGCCTTGTTTGCTCCAACAGAACCATCTTCATTAGCATCATCTTGCCTTGCATTGTCTTCAACCGGTACAAAAGGAAGCGAATCGCTAAAATTTGTCCTCCCAAAAGTATGTTGATTAGCGGTGGAGGACGCACATGGGTCCTCGGCTTCTTCGGGAATGGACTTGGTGGTACTATTATTCGTATTGGAAACTTCGGGGGATGATTCTGGGACCATCAACATGGTTGAATCATCGACAAAGCTCACTGAAAATTTGGACGATGCCTTGTTACCAAAGAGGCTTTTCGTGCAGATCCTCAACACGGGTTCACGCTCATCTTCCGGGATTGAGCCTCCCATGTGGAGGGGGGCAATTCAAAAGCAGATGCGATGCCCTCGTATCCCAGTTCCGGGGAATTTCCGGAGAGATTTTAAGGATCGTTCCTGTCCGTTGATTATTTAAGGGCTTTCCATAACCAATGAGGTAGCCCTTAATTTGGGAGGCTGGATTTTCATTTACCGATTCCATTTCGTCCATGATATTTTCCCGAAAAGCTTTGGTAGATCGCTGGGATATAAAATCCCGTGGCCGATGGCCGTGGGAGCGGATGTCTCCGCCGCAATTGTTTGCTTGTTCTTTTCTTCTGTTGATTGCCCTGGCAACTTTGGGGCTGAAAACCCTTCCGGGATTGTATACCGGCGACTCGTTAGGCTGGCTGGACGCCTTTTTCACCGCCACCAGTGCGGTGTGTGTCACCGGATTGATCGTGAAGGATACCGCAACGTTCTTTACCTTTTGGGGACAACTCTACCTGCTGGTTTTCATCCAATTGGGCGGCTTGGGAATGATAACCTTCACCAGTGTAATCATCGTTTCCCTGGGACGCCGCCTTTCCCTTGGCCAGGAAGCGGCTTCGGTCCACCGGGAGGCAACTCCCCAAATAGACTCGGGGATGTTAATCAAGCATATTTTTCTCTACACGATCAGCATAGAAGCAATCGGGGCAGTGTTTCTCTACTTGAATTGGATGTGGCATCCGGATTTCGGCCCGGTGAAAGCCATCTGGCCTTCGATCTTTCATTCGGTCAGCGCATTCTGTAATGCCGGCTTCTCGACATTTACCAATTCCCTGGAAGGAATGCAGCATTGGCCCTTGGTTCTTCTCACCATCACCGGGCTGGTAGTGGCCGGCGGTCTAGGTTTCCTCACATTAGAGGAAGTCCGGCTGTATCTCCAGGCTAAGCGAGAGCAGAAGCCATTTCGCATTTCTCTTCACAGCCGCATGGTCATGGCAATGACCTTATTGCTTGTGGTAGGAGCCTGGCCGGTCTTCGCCATCTTGGAGTGGAGCAATCAAAGCACGTTTTACCAAATGTCTTTTCTGGACAAAATCACCAATAGCCTGTTTTTAAGCGTGACTCCACGGACCGCGGGATTTAACACCATCGACTATAGTGTTGCCACGGAGCCAACCTGCTTTCTTACAATTCTGCTTATGATTGTCGGCGGCTCTCCCGGGTCGACTGCCGGCGGGATAAAAACCACTACTTTTGCCATTCTGGGAGTGGTTGCATTGTCCCGGTTGCGCGGAGAAATAGTAACAACCTTGTGGAATCGATCTTTTCGTGACGAAACCATCAACCGGACGGTAGGCTTGATCGTGGTTGCCTTGGCCATGGTGGTTTTCGGCATCCTGGCGTTAACGCTAACCGAACATGACCCCGAGGGCCGTGATCATTTCCTCAATCATTGTTTTGAAATAGCCAGTGCCTTCAATACTGTCGGTTTGACGATGGGCCTGACGCCAACGTTGTCGTTTGCCTCCAAAATTCTCCTGATTGTGCTGATGTTCTTGGGCCGAGTCGGTCCTCTCACCTTTGCTTCCGCTTTAGCCGTTCGCTACGCACGGGCAACAAAATTTCGCTATGCTTATGAGGACGTAGTGGTTGGCTGACAGCATTCTTACTGAAACCTGAAAACTGGACCCTTCATCATGAAACGCTTCGTAGTAGTCGGACTCGGCAATTTCGGTTTTAGCGCCGCCGAGGCATTGCATGCCCAAGGAAATGAGGTTATCGCTGTCGATTTAAACGAGGAAGCCGTGGACCGAATCGCCCCTCTTGTTACTCGATCCGCAGTAGGCGATGGGCGGCATATCTCTACGTTGGAGCGGGTTGGTGCCAAAAAGGCCGACGTGGGTGTCGTTAGCACCGGCGATGACATCACCGCAAGTATCCTGGCAACCATGGCTCTGCGGGATTTGGAGGTTAAGGAAGTCTATGTCAAAGTCATCTCCCGGGATCATGCCCGTGTCATGGAACGGGTGGGGGTTACCGACACTGTGTTCCCCGAACGGGATTCGGCGATTGAGTTGGGAAAGCGACTCTCCAGTAAAGCCTTGCTTAATTTTGTTCGCTTGGGAGATAACTTCAGCATCCAGGAAATGGCAGTAGGCGACGAATGGGCGGGGAAAACGTTACGCCAGCTCCGTTTTCGCCAGCGCTTCCGTATCAATGTCGTGGCCCTGCATGATGTGCTCACCGATGAGATGATTTCTGCCCCGGACCCGGATGTGGTTCTTAAAGATTCAAATACGTTGCTGGTCGCCGGCAAGGATGAAGATCTGGCAAAAATCGCCAAGGCGGACACAGATTAACCTGATTTCATTAGTGTTTCTCGGAAACGGAAACATACAATATCTACTCCTCTCCAATCCATCACATTCAGGAGGTTTTCTATGAAACGATTGTTTGGTTTGGCATTGATTCTTGTCTTTTGTGCTTTGGTCGCTTCTCACGGAACGGCCCAAAAGAAAGGCAAATTCTCCCCCGAGAAATTGGTGGGCAAATGGAAGTATGTGTCCGGCATGAAAGACGGAGAAAAGGTGAATCCCCGCAGTCTGAAAGGGATTGTCACCGTTTCCAAAGATACTTTCACTGTCCCCGCCGGTCCGGACATCACCTTTGTAATCAAGTACAAATTGGACACCGGCAAATCTCCCGTCGCCATTGACCTGGACATCAAAAAAGGCCCGGACACCGGCAAAGCCAAAGGAATTATTGCGGTGAAAGGCAATAAAATGAAATTCTGCTATGTCCCGGCACCTGGAGAAAGACCCAAGAAATTTGCTTCGACCAAGAAGAACAAGGCGTTCTATTTTGTTCTGAAACGGGTGGCAAAGAAAGACTAAACTTGACCGTTTTTGGGCCCTTGGTGTTTGATTTAAAGCATCACGGGTCCAGGATTACCCGGAACGGAGAACCAATTTGTCCGATTCAAAATCAAAACTTAATTATCCAATTCCTGATTCCGTTCCAAGAATTGGACCCATTTTGTTTTGCCCAAAGTGTGGTTGTGAGTATTTGCAAGCAAGTCTTCATCAAGAATCCAAGCCATTGATGAATAAGAACAAATTCACCAAACCAAAAAATGGGATTTGGCTTTGTTGCCGTGGGAACCACAAATTGGCTTTGCTAGCCATCGAGGATTCCTAGAACAAAGACATTTTCGTTATATCCCCAAAGCAACAAAATAGAAACTGGAGATGTAGAAAATCATGATCACCATGAATATCGCATAGAGAAGCCATACTCCCCAACTTGCTAGCTGAGTTAATCGTTTCAATCTCTGGGTGACCGTTTCCTTGTATTGTTCATGCTGATGCTCCATCACCTCGGGAATCCGGCCGCTGGTTTCCGCCATTGAGATGATTGTCAGGAAACTATCCGGGAATACTTTGGTTGCCCCCAATGCCAAGGATAGGTCCTCGCCGGATTGCAGGAGCTTTTTGGTCTTGCCGCCTTGGGAAGCGAACACCGGGTTGCCGGTTGCCAATAAACTTAGCCGGACGGAGCGGATAACTGAAATCCCCGAATCCAAGGTCAATTGCAAAGCCAAGGTAAACCGGGACAGAGCAGCCGCTTCGAGATAACCGCCGAGAACTGGGGTTTTCATCAGCATTTTTCCGATGGCTATTCTTCCTGTGGACAACCGGCCTACAAGAACACAAATGACATAAACTCCCAACACAACACCCGCTACTAAGCCCAGGAAAATCATTGCTCCCCAACCCCCACTCAAACCAAACAAGCCGGAATTCGGATTCCCCCTTGTGCTTCCCAGAAATCCCAAAACCCAAATAACCAAAGCAATGATGAGCACGGCCAAGATTGCCTGGCCCACGGGGAGTATTATCTGGGAATAGAACTGCCTCCGGGATTGCTGTTGAAGTTGGTAATATTTTTCCAGCGATGCGAATATCTCTACCAGGTGACCGGATTCTTCCCCGACAATGACTAAGGATTTGAATAACGGCGGGAAGCATTCTTCGTTCTTAAGGGCAGTTTCGAGACTGTTACCTTTCTTCAAGACCAAATAAATGCGATGGCAAACTTTCCTGGCTCGAACGGGGCCTTTGGTAGCCAATTGTTGAAAGGCTTTGCGAATATTTATTCCCGCATCCAAGCTGTGGCGGAGGCTCCAGGAAAGATCTACCAGGCTGGACAAGGGCAGGAACTTGGATTTGAACATTCAAAAACCATGAGCATTTTGAGATAACCAAAACGAAATCGCCAGTTTGGAGTTTTTGCGATTAGTTAAGATATATTATTCAGCGAAGTGAATGATGGTAGGAAGGGAATTATCAATCAAGCAAATGGAGCACTTGCCCGGATGAAATGCCGAGGGCAGAGCGGAGCGGCGAATAATCGCGCAGCGCCGCCCTGAAGAGGCTTTGTTACATTCGGTCCAGGGTATCGATCCAACGAACCATCTCTTCCAACGTCCTTTGAATTAAATATTGCCGGCCAAGCCCTTTAATTTCTCGGTGAATAACCGGGATTTTTCTCTCCACTAATGTTTCCCGGCTTTCAGCGATCGCCTTTGCCAAAGGGTCCCGGTCCCCGGCCACGATAAAGAACGCCAATCGCTGAGCAGGGATATTATCCTTGATCTTCGTCGGCACCGCTCCCGTTGTGGCGACTCCCCGGATCAAGTCGCGGGCACTAAAGGCCATGTAGATCGCCATTTGCCCACCGACACCTAGACCATGGGCAACGATTCGCTGGTCGTCAATCGTGTATTTTCGGGAAACATCGCGAATTACGGTCTGGACTGCTTGGCCGTCTCCGGGAGTCCACCCGTTCACACTATTCGTTTTGGGAGCGACAATAAGGAGGTTATGCTCGGCACAGTAGGCATCCCAAGCGGTGGCGATTTCATTGATGTCGGCCTCTTTGTTCTTGCCCGGTGGATGCAGCCAGACCAACAACGCCTGGGAAATGTTGGGATCATAGTCTTCATGGACATAGACCCAATATTCTTGGTTGCCGTTAGCGGTGGCCTTGCTTAGCAGACCCGTTTCCACTCCCTTTTTGGGTTTCTTATCGATTTTGGGTCGCTTGGCGTTTGGTTTTTCCAGTGGCTCCTTGGCCTTCTTGCGGGTGGCAATCGGCGGCAGCTTTTCCGGTGGGGCGTCTTTATCCTTCATGCTGGTTCCGGGAAAATCGGTTAAGGCTACCGAAATGGACTTCTTCTCCTTCCCCTGAAGAACTTCCAGCTTGATTTGGGTTCCGGGTTGCTGCGAGCTAAGGAATGAGGCCAACTCCGCCCGCCCAGACTCATTGCCGCGAAAACCGCGAAGGCGAGTACCCAAGCCATAACGAACAATCCGATTCCCGGGCTTTAATCCCGCTTTGGCGGCGGGACTGTTGGGATAGACATAGCGAATTTCTACTCCCAACTTTGGGTCATCCCGCATAGGCAAAATGCCGAGGAAGGAATTGGCGACAACCTTCAGCTTTCCAACCAGTTCCAGATTATTAATGGTCACTTCTTTGCCCGCGCGGACCACTTTAAGGGAGATCTTATCGCCTTCATACTTGGGACCCAGCAGGTGAAGGATTTGGGCCATATTCACTACCTTTTCACCGTCGATTTCGGTAATCTGATCTCCTTTCTCCAATCCCGCTCGGGCAGCAGCCGAGTTCGGCATGACTTGACCAATCACCGGTTGCTCTCCATAAATATCACGGCTTTTGGGCCGCACTCCTAAGAGCCCCCGCTTAAGATCATTTCCTTTTTTCAACCGGGGCAACACGGCCATCACATCTTCCATGGGCACGGCAAAACCAATCCCGGAATCATACCATTCAAAACCAGCCGTTTCCCCCGTTCCCCGGGGAGAAGCGGGAATGATAATTCCTTGCACTCGCCCCTGAAGATCAATCAAGGGACCGCCGTAATTGACCGGGGAAGTATTAGCATCGGTCTGCAGGCATTTCCCCCAAATCCGGCCAAGAGCACTGATGATGCCGCTGTGGACCGAAGGGGGATTATTCTGGTCGGTGTCCAAGGTTCGGCCTAAAGCCATGGACCAATGGCCGACGGCGATTTCTTTCTTCGGGGCGACTTCGGGAACCGGAAATCCTTTGCCGTCAATTTTCAGAAGCGTCAGCAACCCCGACTTATCCGTGGCAATGCGCTGTGCAATAAAGCGTGCTTTGCGGCCGGATACTTCCACCAGAATGGTGGAAGGCTTATTAATGAAATTGAAGGCACTGGAAATGATGTATCCATCGTCGCTGACGATCACACCCGTCGTGGGTCCCAACGCCTTGCGGAAGGCAGGCCCTTTGGGACCGGTCACCACCAAAGAAGCGCCGCCCTGCGTGACAATTTGCACCACGCTGGGGGCCACTTTTTTGATCGCCGCCTTGGTAACTGCTTCGTAAGCATCATTTACATCCGCCCGAATCCCCGCGGGAATCAGGAGGAGCATTATCAATCCCAGGAGCACTACAGATCTAAGGGAATGCCGCAGCATAATATTTTTCCTTTAAGCCCAACTGACAACTGAACACTGAAAACAGATTTACTATTCCAGCTTGGGTAATTTTTCG
>CAZPPD010000282.1:0-7131 GCA_964588185.1 uncultured Alcaligenaceae bacterium
AGGTGATGAGCCAATCGGCACGGATTTTTTCGGGAGAGGTAAATTGGGCTTGAAGGTTCATGGAAGTTTTTAGTCCTCTTTTGGGCTACTAAGATAAGGATATTTGTTTAATACAAATTTAAAGGAATCAAGCTTCTCCTTCTAAAACTTGATTCCAGATGCCCACTATTTTTTACCGCTAATCTTCCGCTCCAACTCCAAAGTCTCTTCGACTTCTTCCACTAATTCCCGGTCCATGTAACGAATTGCTTCGATAAACTGTTTGGCTTCTTTTCGTGGACAAACCAACGCATAGCGAAGAATCGCGCGTTTAATTATAGGAACCGAATAGCTTTTCTTACGGTAGAGTTGCAATACCAGGGGCGTCAGACTCCACTCTTCCCATTGACGCAGGTCATTGATGGCAAAATCAGCCATATCACTCTTCGTCAGAATTATTTTGGTTGCCTGGAGGATTGGACCGCGAAATTTAACCGGTTCCAAGTTGTGATAAAATCGCAAAACGCGAGTAGCTGCAAATCGATCCACAAACTTGCGATCTTTTTCCTTCAAGATAGATATCACCTTATCCCAACCCGGTTCGGGTTCCAACTGGATGTAGCCGCTTAGCAACCCGTCCAGGCCTTTGCTTCGTATTTTGCTGGGCTTTGAAAGCAGAGAGCTAAACAAGGCCGCATCTTTAGGGTCCCCCGCCGCCCCCAGCAGAAAAGCAAGGAGGCTTAGCTGGGCCTGCGGAGTTTTTTCATTCAAGAGCAATGCTCGCAGCTTTTTCCTGGGAAGGATTTTGGCCACCTGGGCCACTTCTTTGTCATCGGCGCGGGCAAATTCCAAAAAGGCATCCTGTGATATATTTTCATCGGGATGATTCAAGTATTTAAAATACCAGGGTAATGCTTGAACCCGTTTCATCCCAATTCGCTTTTTGCAGCCATCAATATATTCCGGCATGTCGGGATTCTTGAACGGTACCCCCATGTACGGATCCAGCTGACCCTTAAAGATATCAAAGAAAATCAAAAACTTTGGCGGAGCTTTAGGATTTAAGACCGGAACATATCGATTGAGCACAAGGTTCATCTTGTTGCCCAGAATCGGGTGATGCTTGATAACCCTATCGATATGAAAATCGCTTTTTCCCTGGCCAAGGTCCGGATTGGTTAGTCGAGGATTGGAAACCGTGCCGACCAAAACAAATTTTGCCTCCTTTAATTCTTCCCGGTAGGTTTTTCTCGCGTTGCCGATGACACATAAACTGCAAGCCCAAATAGGGCAGGGCAGGGCGGTTAGAAATAAAAGAATAGCAACTATTCTTCCCATCTCACTCATCCTTCCTGAACAAACGAAGGCCCTCCTCTAATTATGGAAGTATCCATCAATTAATAAATCATTTCCAGGGCAATTGTGGCTGCGGAGTGCTGCGAAGTTTCCCTCTGAATTTCGGGATTCTTGTGGGACACCCTAACTGCTTTACCGAATAAATGAACCACAGAGGATGCAGTTAATTATAGTCCCCGTTCTGATTCTCCGCTTCCCAATCCCTGATCTCTGCAGTTATAACACAACACCATTGATTATTCCGGTTGACTTGGATTACTCTCTTTGGATTTCTTTGGACGAACTGCCATCGCAGAGAAGGTATAAAACATGCTGATCCCAAAGGACCCAAACACAACTACAAACTTGAGGACTGTTTTCAGGATGCTGGTAAATCCGCTACTCCCATCCAAGACAGTAGCCAACCCAAGCAAGCCAATCCAAAGGAATAGTTGCCCGACAATAAGATAAAACTCAAAACGACCTACACTTGGTTGAATCTGGTTTTCTGCCATTGGCATTCTCCTATTGGTTAGGTTTGGATTGGGTTTTCTGATTAGCTGAGGTTGCATCCCATACCTTCACCATGTGGTCCTCGCTTCCGCTTACAATCCGCAGTCCGTTGGGATTAAACGCAACCGTTGTGACTATGTCCTGATGTCCCATGAGGGTGAGGATTTCGGCTCCGGTTCTAACATCCCATAATTTCATGGTCTTGTCTCTGCTTCCACTGACGATTCGTTTGCTATCGGGACTGAAGGCGACGCAATAAACCGAGTAGGTATGGCCCTTGAGCGTGTGGATTTCTTTCCCAGTCGCGGCATCCCACAACTTCACCGTCTTGTCAAAACTGCCGCTGACGATCCACTTGCCGTCGGGGCTAAACGCCACGCTTTTGACACAAGCACCGTGTTTAAGGTTATAGATTTGTTTGCCAGAAGCAGCCTCCCACACTTTGACCTCGCCCCAGTAGCTTTCTGGGTCGAGCCATTTTTTCCCGCCGGAATAATCGTAGGCACTCGCCCCGCTGGCAATGCGTTTCCCGTCGGGACTGAAGGCCACACATTGGAGCGCATGTGTGTGCCCTTTCAGCGTGTGGATTTCCGCGCCCGTAGTCGCATCCCACACCTTAACTGTCTTATCCCAACTACCGCTAACGATACGCTTGCCGTCGGGGCTGAAAGCGACGCTGTTGATTGGCCCGCTATGTCCCTTTAGAATGAGGAGTTCTTCTGCAGTGTTCGCATCCCAAATCCTAACCTCTTTGCTCAGACCTCCAGAACCTCCCACGGCCATTCGCTTGCCCTCGGGACTGAACGCCACAGTTTTTATCTGTGCCCATGGCCCCGTAATAGAATCGAGTTCAGCCCCGGTGGTTGTGTCCCAAATCCTCAGCTTCGAATCATCACCTGCACTTACAAAACGCTTTCCGTCGGGAGTAAACGTCACACAATTGACATCGTTGGAGTGGCTTTTTAAAGTCAAGGCTTCCGGATTGGTTGTCGCATTCCAGATCATCACTCCGCCGGCGCTGCAACAGGCAAGGTGCCGGCCATCGGGACTATAAGCTATGCTGTTCACCCAGGCCGTAGGCCCCTTAAATTGGATTTTTTCCTGTCCGGTTTCGGCATCCCAGATTCGGACCGTTTTGTCAGCGCTGCCGCTGGCAAGGTGCCTGCCGTCGGGACTGAATACCACATTAAAGACTCGCTCAGTGTGTCCTTTGAGGGTGACCAACTCTTCTCCAGTGGTGGCATCCCATACTTTTACCGTGTGATCATCACTTGCGGTTGCAATGCGTTTCCCATTCGGACTGAACGCAACCGCATACACGAAGCTGGAATGCTTCCCCTGCATTGTGAGCATGTCTTTGCCGGTAGTTGGATTCCACACCTTCACCGTTGGAGAATAGCTGGCGACTACTAATCGCTTCCCCTCCTTATCAAAAGCTAAGCCATGGACGTTGGAGCGAAATCTCGGAAGCGTGACCACTTCTTTGCCGGTTTTAGCATCCCAAACTTTTACAAATTTATCTTCACTGGCAGTGGCGATCCATTGTCCATCGGGGCTAAATACGACGTTGTTGATCTTGTCTGTATGTCCCTTGAGAGTAAACTTCGTTTTGCCGGATTCCGCGTCGATTACTTCTATGGTTTTGTCCTGTTTGGCAATGGCGATATCCTTGCCATTGGAAACTGCGCCTGCCCAAAAAGGGGTCCACACTTTCCTGCCGGCAAATTTACGCAGTGGCACGCCTTTGGTCGCATCCCATACGATAAAGCGTTGTTTTTTTAGATCAAAGGCCGTGGTAATTATCCGCTTGCCATCGGGGCTGTAGGCAGCGGACTTGATTATTTCCGTAGGTCCTCCGCCTCCGAGTTTCATCAAACTAGGATCGGCCAACCGGTTCAGATAATACCATTCAAAACTGCGAAGATCCTTCTGGTATTCTCGTTCCGGTCCATGGTTGCGCAACAACTCACGCATGCGAATGATGTTGTTATTTTCGTAGTCGCTTTGCGCCAGGCGAAGGTCGGAAAGATAAAGCTGGCGAAGAAAATTGGCCTTCGCCTCTTGGGCGATCAACTTCGCTTTTTGTTCCTCATCAGCTCGTCTCTTCTCGGCTTTGTGTGCCTTTTCTGTTTCGTCCTGAGCAATCTCCGCATCCTTGCGGGCTTTTCCTTCCTTGATGGCAAACCAAGTGGAGATAGCGGTCCCGGCCAACAGCATTACCACCAACAACAACAGTAAACTCGCCACCGCGGGATTGCGCTTGCACCAGCGGAAGGCTTTTTCCACTCGACTCATTGGACGAGCCAGAATGGGTTCATTCGCCAGGTAGCGTCGTAGGTCTTCGGCAAGCTGCTCGGCGGAACTATAGCGTTGTGTAGGATCTTTTTGCAAGCACTTCAAACAGATGGTTTCCAGGTCCAGGGGAATATTGGTTTGCAACTTCGATGGGGTCGGAGGATCTGTCTCCACTACTTCTTTGAGCGTCTCCAAAACAGTATCTTTACGAAAAGGAGGTCTACCCGTCAGCAGAGAGAATAATATGGCCCCCAGGCTATAAACATCGGTAGCAGTGGTAAGATCCTTTTGCCCGGAAGCTTGTTCCGGAGACATGTATTCGGGAGTGCCGATTATGGTTCCGGATTGGGTAACTCCACCTTTGCCTTCAATCTTCTTGGCCAGACCAAAGTCCGTTACATGAGGTTGGCCATTATTATCGAGAAGAATATTGGCCGGTTTTAAATCGCGGTGCAATAGTCCCCGTTGGTGAGCATGATGAACCGCCCCAGCTACTATGGCCATCAACTCAGCTGCTTTGCGCGGATCTTTAGTATACCCTGTCAAGCATTTGTCGAGACTACTGCCTTCGATCAGCTTCATACTGAAATAATGCTGGCAGTTGTGTTCATTGACTTCGTAGATAGGAACGATGTTGGGATGGTCCAGGTTGGCGGCAGCTTCGGCTTCGGCGTAGAAGCGTTGGACCTCTTTCTCCCCGGCAAATCCTCCTGCTAAAATCATTTTCAGGGCCACTGGTCGGTTAACACCAACCTGCTTTGCTCGAAATACAACTCCCATCCCCCCGCGAGCGATTTCGTGGTCGATTTCATAGTCGCCAAAATAGCGGATGGTGGTCCCATTTGTCAGGATACTTTCCGCAGTTTCGCCCATGGTCCCGGAGTCGGACTGTTGGCGAGGGGATTCATTTTTGCTATCCAGAGTCAAAGCATCGTTCGCATTGCTTGGATTCAGAAAGCTGCCAGCTTCTTCATGAGATCGAATTAAAGCCTCAATCCGTCGGCGCAACTCGGTATTTTCACCACAAGTTTCATTCAAGTAGGCGATGCGGTCTGTGATGTCAGTTTTTTCCAGCGCATGGTAAAAAATGGCTTCTTCGTTCATGGACGAATCTCTCTTTTTGGGGTCGACTTTCTGGTTCTATAAGACAATGCGAAAAGGAGATGCAATATACCCCAGGTGTTTTCGTAAATTCTGAAAAGTGGGAGGAGTTGTGAAAAATAGTATTATTTTGATTTCAAATCCCCGAGACGAGCCTTTCGTATCCAGTAATTATTTCATGGAAACAGATCTTCGCGTTGTTCAAATTCACCTTGGGAAGGTCTTTTTAATGCAGTAAAAATGCCTTCAATTTCATAGACAAATTACTGCCATTGTTTTTGGTCATGAGTTGATCAATTGGTTCAATTATCACCCGGACCTCTCGATTTGCTTCTGAAATTCCAACAGGATTGAAAGATATAAAATTCCATTTGCATCAACCTTGGATTTCACTTCAAACGCTGTCATAGAGTTTCCTTGTTAGTTTGAAATTAATGATTGTTTCCACCTTCACCATCATGAAAGTCATTCCTGCCCAACAACCTCCTGATGCAACCAGGCCCGAGCATACGCCCAGTACCGGTCCGCCGTTGTGGTAGAAATATCCAGCAAAGCTGCGGCTTCCTTGAGTGTCATTCCCCCAAAAAATCGGAGATGGACTAGTTTTGCCTTAACTGGATCTTTCTCACTCAGCTTTTCCAAGGCATCTTCTAAGGCCAACAATCGCTCCGGGGGCATAGGGGATTGGATGGGGATGTCTTCGAGTGGTTGCTTCTCCAACTTGCCGCCGTGTTTTTCGGTTTGCTTGCGGCGAGCGCTTTCGATCAGGATGCGCCGAATAGCTTCGGCCGCAGCAGCAAAGAAATGCCCGCGATTTTCCCAGGCTTGGCCTACATTGTTGCCGACAAGACGCAGGTAGGCTTCGTGAACTAAGGCAGTAGGTTCCAGCGTTTGGCCTGGGTTCTCCCGTTTCATCTTAGCCGCAGCCAAGCTGCGTAATTCGTCATAAACCAGCGGCAACAATTTGCTCGCCGCCTCGGAATCGCCTTTGTTAATAGCAGTCAAGATTTGCGTAACTTCACTCATAAGTGCGATGAAATACCGATCTCACTTTTGGAACACCGGCAGTTTTTCGTTGTCCATCTGCAACGTGACCAGGTGCAAGGAAGTGGTGTATGCA
The DNA here is from genome assembly GCA_964588185.1 of uncultured Alcaligenaceae bacterium. GTDB lineage: Bacteria > Planctomycetota > Planctomycetia > Gemmatales > Gemmataceae > CAZPPD01. The sequence continues at coordinate 6,344 of CAZPPD010000282.1, forward strand.
AAACCGATGCTGTAAGAGGAATTGCCACCCCAAGAGCCGTTTTGGGATTGGGATTTTTCAAGTTGGGAAAAGATAGTGGAGCGATATTTTTCCCAATCCTTGCCGCCGAGTTGGTGGTAAACCGGGGCTAAATAGAATTGGGCGTATTCGTAATGCCCCACATTTAGAGGAACTCCTCCCCTTAGTGGAAATACTCTTTTGATGTATTTCAACCACTTTTGACGATACTGGTCCGGAATTGCCTGTGAATGAGTAGTGGCAGTAAGTGCTTGAACCGTAATGGCTGGACGTTCGGATCTTGACCCAGAACTATAATACACCCCGCCATTTGGGCTGGTAATATCCATGACGTATTTGTCGCCTTTTTTCAGAACCTCAGGGGAAACAGGAATGCCGGCATTTCGGGCGGCGTGCAAACCATGGAGGACACACAGGGCAGTGGCGCCTTCGTCATAATCATTACCATCTTTTGCGGAAACATAGTACCATCCGCCCTTTGAGGATTGAGCTTTTTCGGCATATTCAGAGGCACGAGAAAGAACATCCTTGAGTAGTTGTTTTCGCTTTGAATCTTTTTCTTGTTCATAGGCGCAAGATAGGAACAACATCGAATAGCCGTGGGCGAACATGTAACGAGAAATTTCGGTGTTATTTTTGCCGCCACCGATGAGACCGGCTTTCTCTCCTCTGATATGGCTTTGTGCAATCAACCAATTCACTGCCTGGCGAAGATTTTGGGCATACTTCCCTTGGGATGTAGTGCTTCCTTCCATCATTAATGCAAGCCC
>CAZPPD010000283.1:0-7080 GCA_964588185.1 uncultured Alcaligenaceae bacterium
ATCGTCCTGGTAGACCAAATCGGTGTACTCCTCGCCGGCACCATTGGCCCAGCCGTTGTCTCCGGCGTATCCTTCGACCCCCCAGCCATCCAAAACGGACATATTCAGGCCGCCGTTACAAGAGACTTTCATGCCGCTGGTACCCGAAGCTTCCAAGGGGCGACGGGGATTATTGAGCCACACATCCACTCCTTGGACCAAATAACGAGCAACGTTGATTTCGTAATCTTCGATGAAGACAATCCGCCGGCGAAATTCCGGCCGCCGCGAGATGTGCACAATTTCTGCAATCAATTCCTTGCCGCCGTGGTCCCGGGGATGAGCTTTCCCGGAGAAAATGATTTGAACCGGATGATCTTTGTTGTTCAGAATCTTCTCTAAACGATCCAAGTCTCGGAAAAGAAGCGTGCCCCGCTTATAGGTAGCAAAGCGGCGGGCAAAACCGATGGTCAAAGCTTCCGGATCAAGTACTTCCTCGGCCAAAGCAATCTCCGATTTGGGAGCTCCCCGCCGGGTCAATTGTTTCTTCAGCCGCATTCGGGAAAAGGCCACCAAGCGCTCCCGGCGGCGTTCATGCGTTCGCCACAATTCTTCATTGGGGATCGTTTCTACCCGTTTCCAAACGCTGGTGTCCGCCGGCCGTTCTTTCCACTGGAAGCCAAGATAGCGATCGAATAGCTGGGAAATATCCGCGGACAACCAAGTATGCGTGTGAACACCGTTGGTGATGGACGTGATGGGTATCTCCACGAGAGGCAATGATGGCCAAATGTTTTGCCACATTTTCCGGGAGACATCGCCATGGAGTTTACTGACCCCGTTACTGATGTTGGCCAAGCGAATGGCCAAAACCGTCATGCCGAAAGGTTCGGTGGTATCCTTGGGATCAATTCGTCCCAATCCCAGTAATTCATCTCGGCTCAAGTTCAGGGAAGGCAGATAGCCGGCAAGATAATGGTCGATCAGTTCGGGAGAAAAGACGTCGTTCCCGGCAGGAACAGGAGTATGAGTGGTAAAACAAGTCCCGGCAGCGACCGCCTCACGAACGGTAAAGAAGTCTAATCCGGTTTGTTCCATCCGAGCCCGAATGCGTTCCAAGCCGCAAAAAGCCGAGTGACCTTCATTCATATGGCAAACCACCGGCGGCTTATTCAAGGCCCATAAAGCTCGTATGCCGCCAATCCCCAAGATCATTTCCTGACGCACTCGCATCTCATGATCGCCGCCATAAAGCCGGTTGGTAATCTCCCGGTCTTCAGGGGAGTTCTCCGGGATGTTGGTGTCCAAAAGATACAGGGGTACCCTGCCCACTTGGATTCGCCAAATACGGGCAAAGACTTCTTTTCCGGGAAATGGTACGCTGATAATGATTGGAGAGCCATCCGGTTTGGTTTCGGCGATCAAGGGGAGATTGAAGAAGTCATTTTCCGGGTAACGTTCCTGTTGCCATCCATCGACGTTCAAATATTGGCGGAAATACCCTTCCCGGTACATCAAGCCAACTCCGGTAAGCGGTATGCCCAAATCGGAAGCAGCCTTTAGATGATCCCCGGCCAGTAACCCCAGACCCCCGGAATATACCGGAATACTCTCGTTAAGACCGAACTCCGCGGAAAAGTAGGCAATGCGGTATCGGGAAGCAACGGTTTCCGGATCGGTCAGGCCATCCCCGTAGGTTTCCAGGAACCAAGTGTTTTTAGCATTCATATAGCTGTCCAAGGCGGCGGTAACTCGTTCCATGTGAGCGAGGAACCCGTCGTCATGCAACAACTGCTGGAGCCGTTCCTGGCCAATCTTTCCTAACAGCTTAACCGGGCTGTTCTCCAAACGCTGGAAGAGCTCACTGTCAACTCGGCGAAAAAGAGAAACAGCCTCGTGGTTCCAACACCACCAGACGTTATAGGCGAGGTGGTGTAATGGCTGCAATCGCTCGGGGAGCTTGGGTAGGACAGTAAAAGTTCGAATATTTTGAATCACCGTGGATACCTCATGTAAGCTGGACGAAAGGAACAACTACTATGAGCAATTCTTATGCCAGGGGATTGTAAACAAGAATCATTCAAGGAAATAGGATACCGACAATACCTCTTTTGGCAAAGAGGTATCCGGTTTATTTGTTTTCTATCTTTATTAATATTTCTTTATCTTCTCTAAAATCCACAAGGAAACCTGCCGGGATATTTGCGTCCATTGCTTAATTGTCCGGCATTCCCAAACAAAGACACAATTTCGTGTTAAAGTTTTATGTGTCCTGCGATTTAAGGGGAGAAATTTAAGCCATCGTTAATACATTACCCTCACTCAGCAATCTCGCTGCCACCACTTTTGGACTAAAGCATTCCGGAGTAGAGTTATGCGGACGGTAATCACGGGAGGAGCAGGGTTTATCGGCTCTCATTTGTGTGAGCGATTCTTGAAAGAAGGCCACGAAGTTATCTGTGTCGACAATTTTATTACCGGCAATCCGGCTAATATTGAGCCCTTCCGTTCCAATGACCGGTTCAATTTTATCCGCCATGATATTTCTCACCCCATCGAGATTGATGGACCGGTTGACAATATCCTTCACTTTGCTTCTCCTGCCAGCCCGGTGGATTATCTGCGTCATCCTATCCCGACGCTTAAGGTCGGTTCCTTGGGAACGCACAACACCTTAGGATTGGCAAAAGCTAAAGGGGCTCGCTACCTGGTCGCCAGCACCAGTGAGGTTTACGGGGATCCATTACAACACCCGCAGAAGGAAGATTATTGGGGAAATGTCAATCCCATCGGCCTGCGCGGGGTTTATGACGAAGCCAAGCGTTTTGCCGAAGCCATGGTGATGGCCTATCACCGCAGTCATGGGATTAACACCCACATCGTTCGCATCTTCAATACCTACGGTCCTCGGATGCGGTTGGACGATGGCCGGGTGGTACCCAACTTTTTCGGCCAGGCATTACGGGGCGAGCCTATTACCGTATATGGAGACGGCTCGCAAACGCGAAGCTTTTGTTTTGTTAGCGACTTGGTGGAGGGGATTTACCGACTACTCTTCTGCGAATTCCATGAGCCGGTTAATTTGGGAAATCCCAATGAAGTCAGTATTCTGGAATTCGCCCGCGAAGTCCTGGAGCTTTCAGGTAGCCAAAGCCCAATTGTCTTTAAAGGATTGCCGGTGGATGATCCCAAGGTTCGCCGCCCGGACATCACTCGAGCCCGAGAATTGTTGGGCTGGGAACCGAAAATATCTCGGCGGGAGGGATTCAAAATGACGTTGGATTATTTTCAAGATACTATTCATTCCCAGCCGGCACAGGAAGCCGAAGCCAAATAATTGGAACAATCCGTATTCCAAATCCGGATCGGGTGAAATCTGCTCTAGCAGAATTGCCCAAACTTGTTTATTATCCCAATCTTAATTTGCGGTTTCCCAGGCTTACCTCGCCAATATCCAAGTCCTAAACCTTGATGTTCGAGCTTTATCCACAATACGAATACAACCTGGCTCAGATTCAATTGATCTTTTTTATGCTGGGGATGGGAGCGACTCTTTCGTTGTCGGATTTTGCTCCCGTTTTTCGCCAGCCGCGGGATTTGTCTCTCGGACTCACTTACCAATTAATCCTCATGCCGTTTCTGGCCCTGGCTTTCATTTACCTGGCGGATTTGACTGAAGGAAATGCGGTGGGTTTGATTCTGCTCGGAGCTTTACCGGGGGGAACCTTGTCCAACGTCTTTACCTACCTCAGCCGGGGCAACGTCGCATTATCAATCGCCCTATCGGCAACCGCGGCTTTTTTATCGATGGGTACTATTCCCCTGGTTCTCCGCTTTCTGGCTTATGAACACGTGCCGCCGGAATTTCAAATGCCGATCATTCCCATTGTTTCGGAGATTCTATTGTGCATGATGTTGCCGTTGTCGGTTGGTATGCTGATTGCCCGTTTCCAAACAAAACGAGCCTCAATGATTTCCCGCATCTGCTTGCGGGTCGGTTTTTTCTTCGTCCTGGTTATGATTATCGGCTCACTGGGAAGCGGCCAAATTGAACCGGGACGCTACGGCTGGGGGATGCCCTTATTAATTATCTTCTTCTGTCTCCTAATGCAGCAATTGAGTATGCTTCCCCACCGCTTGCTCGGCTGGCCGGAAGAAAATTACGTGGCCATCGGCATTGAAGTCACCTTTCGGAATATTTTCCTGGGGCTTCTCCTAAAAGCGATTCTGTTTCCAGGTGCCACGGCAATTGGTAAAGATGTGTTGTTTATGATCTTGTTTTATGGTGCGGTATCAATGGTCATCGGCTCGTCTTTGACTTTTCGCATGCAGCGAGTGATTCGGAAAAAGCAAGCAAAGGCCCTTGCGGAGGCATCGAGTTAGTTGTTCCTTCGGAAATGCACAGGAATACAAGGGCCCGGATTTCCAGGCCCATTTAAGTTCCTAATTACCGGAATATTCTTCCAGCAACTCGCAGCTCATCCACGGGAAGCCACACATCCAATTGCAATTGGTTCGGTTCGATGGATAAACCTATTGACGTTAGCGATGTGGAGGGCCTTACGGGTTGTTGCGGATTTCGAATATCCATAATGATTCCAAAGATGTTCTGAACCGACACATGTAATTCGAATTTCCGGGATTTTTTGCTGTAGCGATAGAGTTCGGTCAGGGATTTGGAAGCTGCCAAACCCGGTTGTTTTTGGGAAATATTCTTGAGAGTTTGATCGAACAACTCCAAGTTGGAACCTAGTAGAACTACCACCTGATCTTTGTGGACAGCAACCCGCATGTTGTTCCATTGCGGCCCAAAAATTTCTGCCATTTGCTTCTCGGCAACCTTCTCCCCGTCACCAAGGTTTATGCGGATAACATCTACATCATGACCGGCCCTTTTCTCGACATTGGATGCCATTACGAACGTCGGCCGGATGCGCTCGAACGGATTCTTGGACAATGCCGCTTTGCGTCGCTCCGCCAAGCGAAGGTTGATTTCCGTGGCCAGGCCCCTGGCGCGCAGGACCAGTTCCAGGTTGTCGGCATCTTTTTGGGCCTCTGCAAGATACGGTAATGCCGGTTCGCCGATTAACCGGATCTTGAAAGTGGCCAGCTGCCGCACTCGGTAGCGACTGCTGCCCAGGTTTTTCACTAATTTCTCGATGTCCACTTCTCCCCCTTCCTCGGCCTTTTTGGTCAGGTCAATTTTGCCTTCGGCAATCTTTGCCAGGATCTTCATTTCCTTGAGTAACTCCTTGGCATCTTTCGAATCCAAAACGGCGAGGAAGCTGAAGAGCCCATGCTTTTTCGATTGGGTGTTGATGTAGACGCCGGTTTTACTGCCTTGTAATCGTTGCCAAACTTCCTTGAATATTCCGACGAACAAGCGACGCTCGGTGGCCGAGATGATCTTCTGCGCCTCCAGCACTTCCTGGAAAAACAAGTTAAGCATCACTTTGGATAGCATCCCGGTTGCTTTGCCATCGCCCCGCACTCCATGTGCGGCAACGAGAGTGCCCTTAGGCAGATTGCTCAGGTTGGAAACACCGGAACCACTCCGAAAAAGTGCCAGTAAGTCTTTACTTTTTTGAGAGGCCTTATTTTTAAGCCCGGCTACAAAATTCAATCCAAGACCATCATCAATGCGAGCGGTGGCGAGAACATAACCAACATCTTTAAGAGCCTCCAATAGGTTTTTCATTAACTTTTTTTCTTCCGGATCTTTTGGTAACCGGGCGCTTCCCCGCAGATTGATGAAGAGACCATTTGTAATATCTGTTCCCCACGCTTCCACGGCCAAATGAAGTACCATATCAGAGTCTTTCACGGATTTTTTTTGGTTTGCCGTCAAGTGTGGAGCAAGTCGCTTGGCTTTTTCCGCGGCATATTTCACAACCTCCGCATCATCCCCCAAATACAGATTCTTGCCTTTCAGGTATAGAAATGCCCCAAAGGGACGGCGTCTCTTAAGATTTACTACCTAGCCGGGCTTTAGTGTCCCGGGAGCAAGGTTGAAATTCTTTTCCACAATCTTTGCACTCTTGATACGAACCACTCCAACAACCAGTTTTTCAATTCCGCGAGCCCAAGGGCCCAAGTTCCGTTTAAAGTATTCTGTTCCGAAGATCATTAAGGCTGCCGGTGCGTTTTCCTCGACGGCACCTACCAAGTTTAATTGGCGGTAAATCTGATCGGCTATTTCCGAAGGACGGGGATTCATCGGGATTTCAGTGTCTTTGAGGAACTTGTCCCCTTTCTTTTTCAGAGATTCCAAGTTGCGAATGGCAAAACAGCAGGCTCCTTCCGGAAGAAGATCCAAAAGGGCGTCCTGAGCGAACACATTACTTGCCGATAGGAATACCGCAATCAGACAAAGCCAAGAGGAGAGAATACGCATGGAGATCTCCAGAAAAGAGGATTTGGTTTACTGGTAGTTCCGACTTCGGCGTCGGAATGTTTCAACCGGACGCATCCTTCTTAGCAGACTTCTGGTTGTTTGAATACGCTTTGCATTAGAAAAGACCGAGAAGGGGGGTAATGCCAGACCAGTAGATGCGGAAAGGGAGACGCGATGAGGGAGACGTGAAGAGGAGACGCAGAAAAGGGGAGACGCGGAGAATGAGGTTCAGAACGACCGCTCTTTGTCTCCCAGTCCGCTTTTCTCCCCGCCTTAGTTAGTTTCCTTTTTTCACCTTAGCGAGAATTTCTTTCACCGCTGTTTCGTTGATCGAGCTGTATCCCAGGCTCGAACTTACTTTCCCTTGGTTTGCTACCACAACGGTTACATCCGCTTGGTCGTTAACATTCCAATCCAAGGGGCCGGCCTTTTCTCCCGGGTAATAGGTCAGAGCAGTGGTCAGGTAATATTGGGATATTTTCGGCAAGTAATTCTTGGTTTTCTTTTGGTTTTCGGTCAACCAAACCGCAACCACGAAGGCTTCACTGTTTTTCTTCGGTAAGGATTCCCCCAAGCTTTTCAGGAAACGATGCATCGGCCGGGACCATTTGTGGGCTTGGATGAATACATATACGGTCGGTCTTTCCTTCCTCTTGCCGGCGTAATCGACCTTTCCTTCAACCGGCCCAGTCACTGCTTGCACTTTC
>CAZPPD010000284.1:0-7075 GCA_964588185.1 uncultured Alcaligenaceae bacterium
GGATAGAATACCGCTCGCAAACTCCGGAAGATGAATCAAGCTTCTTTGGGTTTAAAAAACCATTCAAGCCAACTTGATTTCCCAGAAAAATTTACCACGGAGGAAACAGAGAACTCGGAGAAAACTCCAAGGGCACAAGAATTAAACGCAGAGTTCGCTGAGGTACGCAGAGATACGAAATAGAGATTTCTTTCTCTGTGCCCTCCGTGCACATTGTGGTTAACAATTGATTGAGAATCTGGTTTTAATTTTTTCTCCATGCTCTCTGTGGACTCCGTGGTTATTATTGAGAATCTCTGTTTTGCTTCTGCGTTCCTCTGCGAACTCTGCGTTTTTATGATTCATTTAACTTCCAGCCTGAAATAATTCCGCAATCGGCTCCCCGCCATCGGTAATCGGAACCGGTCGTTCATCGGCAGTGTAGAGATTTCGAGTGGGATTAATTCCCATCGCCCAGTACATGGTGGCATGCCAATCGGGAACGGAAACCGGTCGTCGAGCAATCCGTTTCCCGCGATCATCTAGTTCCCCGATCACCCGCCCGGTTCGAAGACCGCCACCAGCCAGAACGACAGTAAATCCGGTCGGCTGATGACCACGCCCACCTCCGCCATCAAACTCCGGCGGCCGACCAAACTCAGTCCCGATGGCAATCAAAGTCCGATCCAACATTTGGTTCCGTTCCAAATCTTCGATGAGAGCCGAGATGGCTTGATCCAGATCACGGATAAGGAGATGCTGGTTTCGTTGGCCTTCGTTGTGAGTATCCCACCCCGTCCCGTTCACGAAGTTCAAATTGTAGGAGACTTCAACAAACCGCACTCCGGATTGCAACAGCCGCCGGGCCAATAAGCACCGTTGGCCAAATTCACTGCCGTACCGTTCTCGTCGGGATGAGGGTTCTTCTTGCAGATTAAAGACACGCAAGAAATCCGGGCCGGCCAACTGAAATCCTTCCTGGCTCAGAGCAGCGTATTCCGCAAGCGACCGATTATCTCGATTTCGCTGCACTTGTTGGGCTCGAACTTGATTGAGCAAGGCTCGGCGGCGAGCTTGGCGACTTGCGGAAATCCCATGGGGCCGGGTCAAACCATTGGGGCCCACTTCGGTTTCGGTGAGATAAACATAGCCATATTGGCTTCCCAGAAAACCCGGCCCTCGTGTAGCATTCGGATAACCCATTACCACATAAGCCGGAACATTCTCCCCTGCGGGACCTCGTTGGTGCGAAACCACAGAACCAATCGATGGATAAACCACGGTCGCGGTCACCGGCCTTCCGGTGTGCATGCGATTGACCGCTGCACCATGTTCATCGATTCCATGATGGATCGTCTTGATGAGCACCATCCGATCCAACAGGTTGGCGCAGCGACCCAAGTGTTCAGTGACACGAACGCCGGAAACGGCTGTTGGGATGGAATCATAATCCGAACCCGCTCGCCGATTGCGGCTATCGCCCCGATTCTTGGGATCCCACATATCAATCTGAGCGGCCCCGCCCCCAAGCCAAATGAAAATGCAAGCATCGGCACTTCCTTGGGAGAGTCGGTCTTGCAGGCGTTCCCGAGCACCAAAAGCTCCGGTGACACCTAATCCTGCGGCCAAAGCGGCTCCACCTGATTTTGCTAAAAACTCCCGGCGGGAATTTTTCATAATCTCGGTCATACGATATTTCCTTGCAGAAGTCTGGTAGCTGGATTCCCCAGTAACTTGTCCGGCTGGAATCCAGCTACTAATTCGTAATCACCAACCAAATCTATGGAACAAATACAAACTCCGGGCTGTTCAAGAGCCCCCAAACAAAATCTTCCATTCGCATCCGCCAATCCCCATCCAATCGCGGAGTTACCGGGTCACCCGCTCGGGCGGCTTGTTCCGCGCGCAATTGGATTCGGGTCGCTTCCGGGCGTAGATGATTCGCCCAGCTACAAGGCATCGGTCTTTGTACTTTTGATGCAGGTCCTTTGCCGGTCAGCCGGTCACCAAATCCCGGTTGCAATAAATTCAAGGCAATCGCTTTTTCCTTTTCGGTGGGAGACCGTGTCAAAATCCGGTGGTAAACGGCTTCCACCAATTCCGGTAACTCCTGATTCTGCAAACAGAGGTCGGTAATCTCACAGTCATCCGTGAGCCGAATCAGCCGGTTCATCAGTTGTCCATTAGCAAGAGTCATTACTTGAACCGGAGTCAAAGAATTTTCCCGCAATGTTTTGGGTGAAGACCGGGAGGGCCGCCAACCAAACGCGGTGAGCAAATCCACATATCCTTGGGTAATAGGCAGAGCCAACGCAGGACGGTCGCGTTCATTGGAAAGATTTACCAGCTCCCAAGCCCGCTGCGGTCTTCCCAAGTTGATGCAGTTCTTCTTTCGCATCCAACATTCGGGATCAAAAGTCAATTCCTCGCAATCAACTTGCTTGCCCATGGCAACAAAAAGAGAATCCAATAATTGTTCCGCTGTCATACGGCGGCGAGCGGGACCTACAAACAATCGGTCCTTGGCCAGTTGCGTCCGTTCCTGTGCTTGTCTTTGATACGCATGAGAATTCAGAATCAAGCAAGCAACATGTTTCAGATCGTAGTTGTGAGTGATTAATTCTTGGGCCAAATATTCCAGCAACCCCGGATGAGAAGCACGGGCCTCATTCCAATCATCCAAATCTTTGACAATCCCGACTCCCATGTATCGTTGCCAAACGCGGTTTACCAAGACTTTGGCAAAGAGCCGATTCTTCGGCGAAGTAAGAATCGCAGCCATTCGGGCTCGGGTGTCTTTGGGATTGCGGAGAATTTCGTTGGGAATATCCTTTTCCACCCATTTGCCCAAATGCCACGCGGGTTGAACTTTAGCACCGGCTCGCAAGGAGACCGTCACGAGCGGCTGGCGTTCACCTTTAACAAACTTTACGGAACTTGTGGCAGGAATTTTTAGAGTTTTTCTCTGCAGCATAGCCGCCATGCCGAACAACTGCTTCTGCTCGAAGGGGTGATAAGGCGCATCGTGACAGCGGGCACAGGTCATGTCGACTCCCATGAATGCACGCCCCAAGATATGAGCTTTGGCCGCCATGGGCACATCATTCTTGGTTGCCAAGCCAAACGCCGCCGGTGCTCCCTGATACACACTCCCTTCCATCATCACCAACTCGGTGGCAAAGCGGTCCATTGGCAAATTGTCCGAAAAAGCCTGATGCAACCACAAACGGAAGGGACCAGTGTTATTTAATGTCGGCTTGATCAAAGCCGGATTCTCGGCAAGGACATCCTGCCAGTAACTGACCCAGTGATCCGCGTACCGGGGATCATTGAGCAAGCGGTCAATGACATCAGAACGCTTAGTCAAACTTTTTTCGCTGAGGAATTCGAGAATTCCGGAACGCGACGGGGTCACGCCGGTAATATCCAAAGTTACCCGCCGAAGAAAGGCGAGATCAGCAATAGCCGGATTCGGCTTTTCCTTCATTGCCTGCAACTTGGCGTTGATGAAGCGATCCACCAGGTTGTTATCCGGGTAATCCGCTGAAGCTTTCGGTGGGATTTCTACTTTTACCTTGGCGGCAACCTTTCGGGCAATTTCATGGCGTCTATTCCAGAATGCAACTTCGGCTTTGCTGACGTTTTTCCGTTTGTCGGCATCCCGCTTCTCGTTCCGTTGCCGCACCATCTCGGTATATTGGTTCCAGGTTTTGATGCTGAACGGGATCTTGGTTTTTGGACTTAACACCTGAAAAGGCTTCATTTCCTTGGAAATAGCCACGACCGGTGATCCCAGTTCCGGGCGTGAGTTGCGGCTGCCGACAAAAACCTCCAGTCGAAACGTGTGTACTTTTCCATCCATTGAGATCGCTTTTAGCTTTTCACGCTGAGCGATTTTCAGAAACGGAGTACCTTTGACCAAAAGCTCCGGTATTTTGCGAACGGGATTATGCCCACTCTGATTAAACCGGGCAAAGCGATTCTCTAGGAACAATTTACCATCAACAAAAAGACGGGCGGCACTTCGCGAACGCAGGAGTAACCTGTATTTGCCTTCTTCCAACTTGATTTTCGCGGTAGCCCGAACGACAAAAGGTGTTTTCCAATCCAAAGCATGTGCTTTTGGGGAATACCGCGTCGGTAAACCCAATAAGGCAAACTCAGGATCGGTGTATTTTTCTTTGACGACTGCTTTGTTAAAATCCCATTTCCGGTCAGGAATCCCTTCAACAATTTCCACCGTAAGAAGGTCGGATTCTTCCGCCCAGACAGAGGAAACGCCAGGAGTTCCCCACACGGCAATAAAAAGCAGCAAGAAAAAAAGTTTGTAGTGCAACATAAACCTCAGAGGAAACGGGAGGAAATTTTTAGGAATGAAGTATGTTTGATTATAACCTTTTGTATTAGGGAAGCAATTATTGTCTTGCTGAGTGATTGGGAAAAATTTACCATTAGCTAGTACCTAACCTTCCAATCTTCCATACCTATTATTGGCTGACCATGACAAGGACGATTCTCATTGGGATTTTATCCCTCATATGGTTCGATCTGATTTTCCCGGATAGCCTTTGCTCGCAGGTGATAAGTAATCCGGCAAAGCGCTGGTCCAAGAAAGGTAAAGGAGGGCTTCCATCCTTCTCCCGGCACATCGTGCCCTTGTTTACCAAAGCCGGCTGCAACAATCGGGCTTGCCATGGATCTTTTCAAGGAAAGGGTGGATTTCAGTTGAGCCTTTTCGGTTACGAACCAAGCCAGGATTATCGGCAAGTAAAGGGAAATTATCGCATTGATCCCAAGAGGGTTGATTCTAGCTTAATTCTGCAAAAGCCATTGGAGCAAGTAGCTCATAAGGGTGGCAAACGCTTCGACGAAGGTAGTTGGCAACATCGCATGCTCCGGCATTGGATTACCGATGGAGCAAAATATCAGGCCTCCAAGGAAGCAAAGCTAATCCGTTTGGAAATCTTACCGTCGAAGTTGAACTTGCAACCGAACCAATCTTTGCAGTTGAAAGTTGTTGCCTTGTTTGACGACGGCCGCAAAGAAGAAGTTACGCCTCTGACATTGTTCTCCACCAATGACGAAAGCGTCATTCAAGTTAACGAGGCCGGCTGGGTCACCTCCAAAAAGAGTGGCAACACAGCGGTTGTGGCTAAATATAGCAGCGGAATTGGGACAGTGCCTGTGGTTGTTCCTCTTGAAGCCGACGGAGAATTCCCGAAGTTCCCGCTAAGGAACCAAATCGATGTTTTGGTCGCCAATAAACTTCAGGAGATCGGCATTTACCCTTCGGAAATGTGCAAGGACGAAGAATTCTTACGCCGCGTGTATGTGGACACGATTGGTACTTTGCCCACTGCGAATGAGGTTCGTCAATTTCTCCAGGATGACTATCCGAACAAACGCCGCGAGGTGATAGATCGACTTCTGTCTCGGCCGGAATACAGCCAATACTGGGCCACCCTGTTCTCCGATTGGCTGGGCAACAATCAAAGCAACATCAATAACTTCTTCAAGATGACTTGCCTGGTCCATGATTGGCTTAATGACAAACTGGCCAAGAATATTCCCTATAACGATTTGGTTGGTGGAATTGTTACCGCCACCAGCCGGGAAGGCCGGCCACTGAAGGAATATCTCGAAGAAAACAAGACGATTGCCGCAAAGATCAAAGAACGGACCGGCTTTGACGACGGCACTTATTCCAAGCGGAAAACCCTGGATTTATTCTGGCTCCGCAGAGTTCCGGATCGACCCAAAGAATTAGCCATTCGCACAGCGAATGCCTTTTTGGGAGTGCAAATTCAATGTGCCGAATGCCACAATCATCCCTTTGATCGCTGGACTAAAGCCGACTTTGAAGGATTTACCTCCTTCTTTCGGGTAGTAGACATCCGCGATTTGGATGGGTCGGAGAGAAGCAGCCGCCGCTATGATTATCACTTGGTGGCGTTGTACCCAATTCCTTCCAAGCGGTACCGCGGCTTGTTGAAGAAATATCCTCCTAAAATCTTGGGCGGCCCCATCGTTCCTTACCGGGAAAAAGGTAAGGATCCCCGCAAAGAATTGTTCACATGGATGACATCCCCCAAGAATCCATTTTTTGCCCGCAACATCGTCAATCGACTGTGGCATCATTACTTTGGGGTCGGAATTGTGGACCCGGTGGACGACCTGAATGAAGCCAACCCGCCTTCGAATCCGGAGTTGTTGGATTGGTTGGCCAAGGACTTTATTGACCACGGCTACGATTTAAAACACCTGCACCGCAGAATTTTGAGTAGCCGGACCTATCAACTTTCGCACCGGCCGAACAAGAACAATCGAACGGACAAGCGGAATTTTTCTCACGCTCTGCTCCGGCGAATGCCTGCGGAAGTCGCCTTGGATGCCTTGGCCCAGGTAACCGGAACCAAACTGGTATGGAATTCCTACGCCGCACCTCCCGAAACGCGAGCAATCGGGTTAGCTGCATCGGTGCGTTTTGGTAAGTCCGAATACTTCATGCAAATCTTTGGCCGACCTAAGCGGCAACAAACCTGTGCCTGTGAGCGGAGCAATGAAGCCTCCTTGGCTCAGGCTTTGTTTCTATTAAACGACGCCGATGTCCACGCTCGGATCGGATCCGGAAAAGGACGTTTAGCGAAGTTACTCAAAACTATTTCGGGCAACCGCAAGCTGATCGAAGAATTGTATCTGACTTGTTTGAGTCGTTATCCAAGCCCACAAGAAACAAACCAAATTATTGCCCACATAGGGCAGAGTAATTCCCGGCGGGAAGCGATGGAGGATGTGCTATGGAGCCTGATTAACGTCCGGGAATTTATTTTTGTGCGGTAACTTAGGCTGAATTCTGGTGAATCCAGCTACTATTGATCGAGAGCAGAAACATGAACAAACGTTGCGACGGCATCCAGCGGCGAAATTTTCTCCAAGCCGGATTGTTGGGCGGACTTGGGCTGAACATGGCTGATTTATTGCGGCTGGAAACATCTGCTGCCAACTCCACTCAGAAAAATGCCATTTTGATTTACCTGGACGGCGGCCAATCCCATTTGGATTCTTGGGATATGAAACCCAATGGAGGCGATATCGC
>CAZPPD010000285.1:0-7074 GCA_964588185.1 uncultured Alcaligenaceae bacterium
TTCCACCAGGCTGCTTTGCAGCAATCGTCCGGCAAAGGACTCTAGTTCTTCCAGTGACAGCCTTTGGGGTTTGTATTGTTTTTCAAATGCCTGCTGTATTTCTTGAAGCGTTCGCCGCCCATCCATTATTTTCAGAGCGAAATACTGAGGCTCCTCCAAATGGTAGTAGTTTAAACTGATAGGGTCTTTGACAAACCAGATTTTGCGTCCGCCGTCTACTCGAGAGTTAATCTGCAGGTTTGGCCGTTTTCGTAATCGGACTTTTTTACGACCACGAAGATCAGATCGGTCGAGTTGGTTTGACATAAACATCCCTTTGAACCTTACCTTTTCCAACCTTCATGTTGGGAAATACAACTAATTAATTGGGTAGAATTTCAAGGTAACGAAAGTTCCTGGGCGCAATCTGCGGAGACCGGGAGGTGCATTTTTCATTTCGGCTTGTATGCGGACCAGGTTGGTACCACCTTGTTCCAGCGCACTACCGATGTAGGTGAGGACTGCGTGGTGAGGTTTGCTCTCGGTTCTGGTAGGGACTACCCAAACCCGGATTGTGCCATCGGTGCCGCCGGTGAAAAACACAGTTTCATCAGGGGCAAATACTCCGCAAGTTGCTGTGGCTGCTTTAGGTACTTGATAGGTCTGAACTTCAAAGCCGCCTATGTTTCCTAGTAGTTGAGATTTCCGTTTATGGGATTTGGTTTCTTCCAATAAAAAGGAGGTTTGTTTCAAGGAATTATCTTCCTCGTGACCCGGAGATGTCTGACTCTGACTTCCAGTCATAGCTTGGAAGATCTTCTGTTTTTCCCTTGGAGTTGCCGGAGTTCGCCATAACTGAAGTTGACCGTTGGCGGAAGAAGTAAGTGTATAAAAGCCGGTGGGCGAAAATCCGGCGAAGTTCTTAAAGCGGATGTTGTTGTTACTCCGAAGAGTTCCAAGAACCGCTCCCGTTTTACTGTTTAAAACGCGTAATTCATCCCCATAATCGAAAAGGATTTTGTCTGGACCTGCACTGAAGACTACTTTTTCGACATCTCCACTCCTCCCAGTGTGAGTTTTGACCAGCTTACTCTTTGCTCCATTAACCTTCCACACCTTCACAACATTGTCGCTTCCTGCAGAGATCAGGTAGCCGTTGGTATCGAGTTTTACATCGGTTATGGTTCCTTGATGGGCAAATTGTTTCCAGGCGGTAGGCGGATGAACCCATTGGAGCCTCTTTCCGGTAGCCGCATCCCATAATCCCAATCTGCGATCCTCCCCGCCACTCGCGCATAACTTGCCATCGGTACTAAGGCATATCGAACGAATAGGTCGAGTATGTCCACACAGCAGCTTGGGAGGTTCTTTTACTAGTCCCTTTGGCCCTATGGACCAGATGCGAATGCAATGATCATCACCGGCAGCAGCCAAAAGATATTTTTGCTGATTCTTATTGGGCTGAACCAATTGCAGGGATTGGACTGCATCGGTTAGGGAAAGAGATGCTAAGCGGAAACCACTTGGCCAAGACCATAGCAGGATGTTTTTATCTTCACCTGCGGACACCAGCAACTCTCCATCCGGAGATATGGCAAGGTCGGTAACACTTTGCGTATGTCCGATGAGTTCAGTAAGTTGAGCACCTTGGAGGTGTGGCTCTACCAGGACCTTGTTGCCTAAGTGCAATTTGCCGGCCTGAGAAACTTTACAGAATCCTTCAATTCGCAGCTTATCCATACAGGCGACACGGAATAGAGGTTCCGCTTGTTTGATAATTTCTCCCTCCTTGCGGAAAATCTTAACGACTTCACCATTCAAGCTGCTTTCCAACTTGTGTAGTTCCAGTAAGAGATTGGCGGTGGCAAGTTCTTTTTGTGCCTCTTGGCGATCTTCGCGAGCTTTACGAATTTCCTGAGCAAATCTCTCCCGTTGGGCGAGATAGGTCTGATACTCTAGTTTGGGGACAGAGGTGAGACCGCCTTTGTTGGCTTGTTCCGCATATTTGACTTTGGAATCTGCTTCCTTGAATAAGGCTTGGGCCACTAACTCTGCAGAATCACTGGTAGCTTTAATCTCCAGCTTGGCAATCCGTCCGCGGATTTTGCGGTCGTCGAGATGAGCCAGGCATTCTCCAGAACTCACTTTTTGCCCGAGTCGCACGTTGATTTGCTGCAGGAGACCGTCAATTTGACCGGCGACTTCTTGTTCCCGGATAGGCATTAAGGTGCAGGGCGTAATCACAATCGGTTCAATTATTTTGCCGCTTGGTTTCAGTTCTTCTGACCCGGTGGCAGAGGGAATCCAAACTGCTTCAACATCTCCGCTTTTTGGCTTGACCGCGCTCGACAATGGAGGAGATTCCCCTGCCGCAGTATGGAACCCCGCATTTCGCGATAACAACCATAAGCCGCCGCTAACCAAAATCAGACAAATTGGAATTGCGATTAAATAGCGCATGTCACTTCCTTCTTGGGAGGATTAAAGGCGCAAGTTTTGATTGCTTGTCGGTTTCTTTAGTTGTCGCTCTTTTCACGAGGCAGAGTCGTGGCTGGGTAACTGGGCTAGAATATAAATCGTTCGTAGAGGAAATCCCAAATCTCACTGAACCAAACATAGCCAATCGAGGCATAACCACAATTTATGCGAGCCCGGACCTCCACCCCTACAGGTGTACGTTCCAGTTGTGTGATTAAATCTCGATCTGTAAGCCGGACTCGGGCGGGGAGTACTACCGTTCCTTCCCGAGTGACTGTCTCGCCGCCTAGTTCCGCCAAGCCGATTTCACCTTTGTACGTCCGGTTTGGATCGCTGGTTAACAGAAGGTCGACTACTGCTTTCCCCGAATCGGCCCGAACAAGAGCATTCCGCAACTTGCCTACTTCACGTTCGGGAATGAAAAGCTGGACTTCCCATGGACCGCTGGTTTCGGCGATGCGGATCAAAGGATCTCCTACTTTTACCGTCTTGCCAACGAGCTTCTCCTTGGCATCGAAGGTAATTACTTTGCCGGAAAGAGGAGCACTTATGGGCGATTTGCGTGGAGTACGAATCTCGGCGAGCAAGAGGTTCCGCTCGACTCTAGCCTTTTGTAATTCGTAGTGAACCTGAATGCGTTCGTTTAAGTAGTCGCTTTTGTCTTTAGGGCTTAGGTTTCTACCAAGCTGTTCGTCAATAAAACCCAGCTTTTCGTTAAAGGAGCCGATCTTGACCGTAAGTTGATCCAACTTCAGTTGGGCATCGAGATCCTCGATAAAAAGGAGCTCTTGTCCTTTCTCTACCCGGTCCCCATGTTGAGCGGTTAATTGCAGGATCTTGCCCTCGATAGGAGAGTAAACAATTCGCCTTTCCTTTGGGGCCAAGTGTCCAGTAGCTTCACTCCGCAAAGGAGCTTGAATGAAGATTAGTAGACAGGAGATAATTACCAAGACTGCCATACAAACACCGGCCTTTACCAGGCCGCGGCCATGAAGGTGGTCCTGAACAGCGGCAACAAAATTGGACAGCCATTTAAGCGGCATTTGTTCGTGCAGTAACGCGTTATGGAGGGCTGGAGTAACATGCCGGCTCATTGGTTTCAGGCGTTTCTTAATTTGCTCCGGGGTTCGCGTACCGTCGAACTGCTCCGCTAGTAGTACACCTACAGTTTCGGATTTCTTTGGCCCCTCCACATCATTTATCAAAGGCATAGCTATGAGCAGATTACATCCACTCAAGGATAAATATTCATCCAAAGCACCGGCCACCTTTGGGGGTAGGGTCTCATCTTGGTTGCCCTGATAAACCAGGGTCTCCCCCCAGTCGGCAACTTGAGTCTGCAGTGTGGTCATTGCCCGGACCAAGGGACTGCGTTTTTCGACCATCATGGAACCACTAATGGCGCTGACGCGAATGGAATTTCCCAACCCCAACCCCACACTTAATTGATCACACTCGAGAATGTGCTTGCCGTCGTTAGCTGTGACACAGGCGATTTCATCAGATTTCAAACTCTTATGAATGGAAGCGGCAAAGCCTTCCAACTGATGGAAAAACTCCTGATTATCCTGCATTTGCCGCCACTGAATACGGTGATAAAAAGCGGCGGCGAATCCGGTCAACTCCGTGGCCAAACGGGATAGGTGGCGTTTGACTTGGCGATCCGGATCTTTCTCAAAGAAAATTTCCAAGATGCCGACTGTTTTCTTTTCGATAAGAATTGGGGCGGTCAAAAGAATAAGTGGGGAGAGATTGGCTCTCAGGGTTGCTTTTTCCTTCTCGACGAGGTTATGGGGCAAAGTCCACACTGCTCGGCCGCGCAGGGCGGTGTCTTCGAGAAGAAGGTCATGCATTGCCCAGCCATTGGCGATGTTATCGAGTTGGAGTGCATTGGTATTAAAGTCTTGTTCCCGCTTGAAGTGGCCATGAGAATCCCGTTTCCATACCACTCCCCCGACTCCGCCGGTCAACCTCAGAATTCGATTCAAGTAAACTGAAAAGAACTCATTTGGAGTGGATGCGGATTCCAGTAAGGCAACCAGTTCGGTTGTCAACAAACTGAATTCTTTCGCAGAAAGGTGGTCAACCACTGGGGTAGCACCATGTCTTTCATTGTGTTGTTCTTGGGGGATGGTGGGAGCCGACAACCGACGGACCTCCTTTAAGAGTTCAATTGGGGAACGGGACCAGATTTTCGCTCTTATCGTTGAGAAAATATAGAACACCATTTTCACCAACGCAAATAGCGTGAGTAGTTGGAATAGGGTGGTGCTCTGTTTTCTACGGTGGGTGGTAGGAGTGGAAATGACTTGCGTTAAGGTGGGGTAGTAAAGGCAAGGAAATGAAAAAGACCCACTGGCCGAAACCAGTGGGCCACGATGAAATTGATCCACCGATGAGGGAAGTGTTAACCAGACTGAACATAGTCTGGGAAGGAGAAGATGGGCCGTTGACACTCCCCTCATTGTCAAACGGCCCGTAAATGTCCTCTCCTTCTCCCCAAAAAGTTGAGGACACCAAAATCTAGGTCATGGTGTCCTCTGAGGCAAATGTGGGAGGTAATCAAAGCTATTTTTTCTGTCCACTTAGGTTTTCATAATAGCCTTTCAGGATGTCAGCTTCCTCTGGTGAAATTCGTTGCCGCTCGATAGCTTCTTGTGCCTCCTGAGCTTTCGATTGAAATACTTCCTGGATTTCTTCTTCCCGTACTTTGGTAAACCTTCCACCTCGGCGGATACCGGTGATCTTTGACTCGCCGGTCGGGTTCAGATGGGCTTTTTGGCGGGCACGAAAGGCTTTGGTTTCAGTTTCTTCCCCTTGCGGGCGGGGACCAAGGGGAAGACCATCGGGGTTGTTGCCAAGGCATCGGCACATGCGTTGGCGTATTTCCAACAGGAGGTCACAATTTCCCCGGCACTCCTTGAGTTCCTCCTCCAACTCATCCCAATTAAAATCGTCCAGTTTTGCCCGAAGAATTTTTAACCTTCGGCCTAGCTCATCGAGATTGCCTTCACCTAAACAGTTCTGGCAGCCTTTTAGTAACTCCGCCAAGTCTTGGAGTTCTTCAAGGTCTCCCTTTTCCTCCTCGAGCTGCTCCATTGCTCTTTCAAGTTGTTCCTTGCTTAGGTCCCCGTTCTCAAATGCTTCCTGGAGTTTCTTTTTCAAGTCTTCCTGATCCAGCAAACGTTTGAGTTTACTTTGCATATCTCCCAGTTGTTCTTTGAGCTTGGCGAGATCCTCTTTGGAGAGTTCTTTTTTCTTCAGTTTCTTCTGTAATTTCTGGAGTTCCTTTTTGGCTTTCTCCATGTCACCCTTTTTTATAGCGTCCATTAAATCCTTACCGGGACCATCCTTTTTCTTGCGCTTTTGTCCTGGTTCCATGGCATTTAACTGCTGCAGGAGCTTTTTCAGATTGTCTTTTTTCTGAGCTTGGGATTTTAGCTGATTCATGCGGGTTTTGAGTTTCTCTTCCAACTTGCGGATCTTCAAGACTTGCTTGCGGACTTGTTCCTTGTTATTGGGATCAAACTTTTGGTTGATCAGCTTTTGCCATTCGGCATCCAATTCTTTCTCCTCTTTAGACCGCTCGGTTTTGTCTTTTTTCTTCTTTTTAAATTCATTCTGCAGGCGGTTTTGTTGTTCTTTAATTTCCTCTTTCTGAGCGGCCGTCAGTTGATTTGGATTTTCGTTGGGGTCTTCAGTGGTGCTTAGATCCGGCTCGAAGAAAATGGCCAGGATTGCCAGCAGAGCAGCAGCAAATGGAGTTAAGGCTCGCGGCCAAGTAATTTGCAATGGAAATCGAGAGGTTACTTTTAAACCTTCCAATTGTTTGTGGACATCGGTCAGCAACGCTTGACCAGCAGGAGATTGTACTTGCTCGCTGGCAAGGGTTAAGGATGTCGTAACTCGTTCTTTCAGGCCAAATTTAGAATCCAAAGCCAGAGCTGCTTCCAACCTTGAAGGGGCGCGGACAAAGGCCATGACCAGCCCGGCAATCGTCCCGGCAGCAAACATGCCACCAAGCGTTGCCCAGCGAATCCAAGTCTCGATGTTGCCAAGGACAAAGGGTTGGCACAAAAACCAGATTGCCGTTAACAACAAGGCCCCTGCCCAACAGATAAGCAGGGAGTTCACCAGGGTTTGTAAGAATAACCGCCGGTTCACTTTTCGGAGTTTGGCTTGGATGTCCTTGATTTGGATTTGTGCCATTGAGGTCTCCTGAAGTAGAGGAGCATAAATAATTGCTACTCCATTATCTCCGTGAAATACTCGGAAAGACAACCGGGTTTTCTAATTTTCCGATAGTTTCCAGTTTTCCACGTCATTAAAGATGCGAAGCGGATCTAAATTGGTGGTTTGCAGATCCGGGTGAAGCACCACAACCGTATCGAGTTGCCACAAGGGAATGAACGGCATCGCTTCGTTTGCCAAGTGAGCATGAATATCGTGAGCCGTATCCCGGATTCGCCGGAAATCCCGGAATTTCAATTGCGCCTGCAACTGGGTGACGAGCAAACAATAATTTTCATAACCCAAAAAATTAGAACCGCCTTTGGCCAAAGCCTCTGGACTTGGCTCAAATAGCGAGCCTAGCCAGTACAGATTTCCGCCAAATTC
>CAZPPD010000286.1:0-7037 GCA_964588185.1 uncultured Alcaligenaceae bacterium
AAATAGAGAGTTAGACCCATCCACCGTATTCATAGAACTCCGAATTATATCGAATTATACCCGGCCTTATTGCAGAGTTCGTAATTAGTGCTTCAGGTTCGCAGCAATTTCATGATACCGGCCGGTGGCAGCTTCAGAAGGCTGTCCTTTCTTGCAGAACTCCAGCTTGGCCAACTTTCGGTTCGGCCTTTCCACCACCATCCTTCCTTGATCATCCAACTTTTGGCTTAGTGCCGCAAATGCTTCCCGGAACCGCTTGTCCCGCCGGGCAAAGTCGTAGAAAGATAGCACGTAGGTGTAGTAGAAAAGATTGTAGCGGAGGAAGGGGTATTCCACTTGCATAAACAATGTTCCAATCCCAAAGTGGCAAGGTCCGGTGGGAACCCGGACGGTCCAGTGATCGAGCAGAGTCTCCACCGCCCGGTCGAGTTTTGCGTTCTCGGTTAAACCCGCACAGCGGAAAGCATCCAAGGCAAAGAGGGTTACTCCCGGGTTGGAGAAGTTGGTTTCCGGACCTCGGCCGCCGGAAAAGTTGTTGCATCGCCATCCGCCATCTTCAAATTGGTTTGCCGACAACCATTCCAGCATGGATTTTACCCGTTGGTCCTTGGCATATCCGTATCGGCAAAGGGCAGCGGCGGCGATAGCGGTGTGGCAAGGATAGTGGGTCCCCTTCGGTGCAACCCGCACTCGGCCATCTTCTCGGCAAGCATCCAGAATAATTTTTGCAGCCCCTTTTATTGCCTCGTGGGATTTTGGCACGCGCAGTTCATGGAGAATAAGAAGCGCCTCCAATGTGCTGAACGGGCCGCCAACTCCAATTTTCCCCTCGGGAGTTGCCCAAAAGTCGGCCCCGTTATCCTGCTTGGTGGATAACACTTGGTCCACATCGCTTTGATACTTTTTACGCTTCATGGTCTTGCTGATGGGGAGTCAATCTCTTCTCTTCAACCCCTCTTGGAGTCGTATTGCGAGCGCCGGATGGAAAAAGCACGAATTATTCTTTCCGTAAAGACCAAGTTAATCATGACTTAGATCGATTGCAAATAGAAGCGAAAATTTGCTCATTTTTCCCCTTGTCGATATTGAGACGCATTCTTATATTTAACTTCCGTATTGGTATTCTCAGTTTGATTCCAAACTGACCAAATAAGTTTGATCCCGCCTAGCCAGCGATGCCATCTCTCCGCGCTCAGCGAGCAATGACAGGGACGCTAATCTCAACCTCAAAAAGGAGTCTCACATGTTAGTCTCTCGTTCTCGGCGTGCGCGCATTGGTTTTACCTTGGTGGAACTGTTGATTGTTCTGGTGATCATCGCTGCTCTTGCCGCCTTGGTCATTCCCCGTTTGGGCTTTGTTCAGGATCAAGCAGGAAATGCAACTTCCGCAAACACCATTGCAGGTCTGGTTAGCAACTTGGAAGCCTACAAAACTTCCGCCAAGTCTTATCCATTGGGCATGGATACTTTGGTTGATGATAATGGGGCTATTTATGACAAGCTTTGGAAGCATTCTGCCGGTCCCGCTTTCTTTGGAATTGGAGCTGACTTGGAAGTTGGCCAATTAAGCGAATTAGCCTCCTTCGGCCACTCCTTCCTTTCAGATTCCGCCGGCAATGTTTATTTTTACGACCACGATTCCGCCCTTACCTCCGACTTTAGTAACAGCGGCACCATAGTGCGAAACATGGCTTTTGATGGTTCCGATAACCTGGCTTTTGTGAAAGCCACAGCCACTTCTTTAATCAAGCGTGCCGGCTATCCTACCGGTACTCTTCCCGCCGGAGTTCGTTTGGTGGCATTCGGTGTTGGGCCAAACACCGGCTCCATTGGCGATACCATGGTTTCCGCTCCCCAGCACAGCGAGCAGGATAATGAACACTATGGCCGCTATATCGCCCTGTTCGCCGTCCATTCCAATGGCAAAAGCGCTAACCTGAAGACTGTGGTCGATTCCTTCGGTTCCAGTGTAGATTCCAATATTTCCAGCTATAATCAATCCGGACCGGATCACGAGTAAATTAATCCGAAAACCAACTCCGATCGTTCCCGGGAATATTCCGGGAACGATTCCTATTATCCCCACCTTGGAGGAGATTTCATGCGCGTGACTTTGATATGTCTGCTTGCCCTTTTTGCCCCAACAGCATTCGCTCAAGAAAAGCAAGACACCCGTTCAGCCGAGCAAATGATGGTTGATGCCCACAAAGTTCGGGCGACCTGGGGCAAAGAATTCCCCGGCTTTACGGCGAAGGTAACCGTTAATGTAGATGGCCGAAAATCAACTGGTACTTTGACCGTAACTTCCGAAGGCAAAGTCGAGCTGGATCTCGGCAACAGCGAAGATCTTGCTTGGGCTCGACGGCAACTGCGCTCCATTGCCGGCCACCGCATGGGCGGCGGCACCCGCAAATACAATGTATCCTTCGCCGACAAAGTGATGGATCATCCCCTCGGCCGCCTTATCAAGTTCAATGAGAGCAAAACCCACAGTGTCTATCGCATTCAAGGCGATCTCATCACCGAAGTCCACCGGCAAATGGGAGGACGGAAATTCATCATCAGCGTCAGCAAAATTTCCAAGAATCCCGAGGGCAAACTCCTTCCCGCGCATTTCAATGTTAGCTACTGGAATGCCAAAACCGGCGAACTGACGCGAAATGAAGATTACCAAGAGGATTGGATTCGGCTAAACGACTTCGATCTTCCCCGGCGGCGCTTGATGATTCAAACCAGTGCCGGAGATCGCTCCGTCCGGGAAATCGTTCTGAGCAACCACAAGTTTCTGCCCACTGCATCAGCAAAGGCAAAGTAAGCCGCCAAGCTCTCGGAATGTTGAAAGCAACCTTCCCGGCATCCTACTTTGACTTGGTTTCTTCCAATGCCCAAAGCATGCTTTCGGGCCAGACAATCAGAAAGCTTGGTGCCGCGACATTACCTGCCCGAAAGCATGTCCGATCCCGAGCATGCTTCGGGCAAGGGTGTCACGGCTTGGGTGGCATGCTTTCGGGCCGGACAATCAGAAAACTTGTTGCCGCGACATTACCTGCCCGAAAGCATGTTCTAAACCTATTTCATTTGATAGTTGGTGTTTGTGTGGTCGAGAAATGACTTTTAAACCAGGATGAACCACCGGAAAAAACGGGGATGCTTGAGTATTTGTTTTTCAGGAGTGGCGAAACAATGGCCACGAATCTTTTTGGCAATTGAATAACCAAATTGAAGCATTGCTTTTAAGCTAGTGAACCGCAACAGTTTACATGGTTTTTTTTCTTTTTGATTTGTGGGAATGAGGTTTGCTTTCCCAGTTCAAGTAGTAACTGATTTTCGACGCTTGAACTGGAGAAAACCTGATGCCCGTGTTGATTTCCCGAAAACGAACTGGATTCACTCTTTTGGAACTCGTGGTAGTACTGTTGATTGTTGCCACCCTGGCCGGATTGGCCATTCCGGTGGTGTCGATGCTGGGCCGGTCCTCGGACATGGCGGCTTCGGCCTCTTCGCAAAGAGAACTGGCCAGCAATATCCAATTGTACTTCGTTCTGCAGAAACGTTTCCCTCAGGGGTTTGATTCGTTGATTGTGGATGGCGGAGGCGCAATTTATACCCCAATTATTGATGGGACAACCGGCCAACAAACCGGCGGACTTCCCGACAGCGGTCCGCATTTAGATGAAGATCTGACCGTGAGTACGCTCACCGATGGGCAACGCCGTTCATTTACCCGCTCCGGATTCGACTGGGTGTATGACCACGATACCTCCGTAATCAACAGTAACAATACCGGAGTGGTGAAACGATTTCTTGACCGCTCTGACGCCGGCATGAAAGTGGCAGCGGTCATTCCCGGTTCGGACATTGCCCTCAAGTTGCTTCCCCAAGGCGTTGGCGCAAATGGGACGCCTGGAACTCCGGCTCCCGGGTCCATTATTGTTGCCCTCGGAATCGGACCCAATAACTCGGCAATCGGCAAGACCATCAACAGTGCTCCGATTTATCCGGGAAATGATGGAACCTATTATGGCCGTTATGTCGCCTTTTTTGAGGTGTTCGAATCCGGCGAGCGAGCCGTGCTGATCGGGGTCAGCGATTCCTATGGGCGAGCCATGGATTACACGATTCAGCAGTTTAATGAATCCCTGCCGAACGGTGCTCGCCGAGGTTAATTGATTAAAAGCGAAAAACTTCCGAGGAGAATCTCAGGAACATGACGACACCTGCGGAAGGAAAAGAACCACCCCCTGAGATTTCTTCGGAAGACCTTTTTCAAGGACGGGATGAAATTCGCATCAACCACCGGGGGACCATCTACCGGCTGCGAATTACCAAGAAAAACAAACTGGTCCTGCATTCCGCAGAGGACGATTTGAAGAGTCGGGAGGAAAAAAATAATATCGGATTTTCCTTGAAGGCATTTTTCTGGAATTGTAAAACCAGTATTACGATTTTCAAATTCGTACTACTAACAAAATCCTTGCCTTCTGGAGTAAAAATCCGTGAAAACCTCGTCTACTCAGCGCCGTCCCGCTTTGACCTTGATGGAATTGGTCGTTGTTTTAGTGATATTGGTAGCCCTAGGAGGAATTGCTGTTTCGGTTATTCCCAATTTGCTGAATCGCACGCACGTAGCCACCGTTGCCACCAACTTACCTTCCGTGGATCAAGCGGTTCGGCAACACATGCTTTTGAACAGCGGAGCGATTGGCAATAATTTTGATTCGTTGATCGTGGGCACGACTAACCTGGATGGTGATGTCGCGGATTTCGTGAATCGCAGTGGCTCTTACGCTGCTTATTCATTAACCGCAAACGATGTTTCAGCCCTTACGGGCCTCGGTATCACCCATTTGGTGCCCGCCCAAGAAGGGGTAAACGCCACCTTCGAATCGCATCTAACCGGATCGGTCCCGTTAGCCTCGGGAGAAAAAGTCTGCGTGCTCTCGGATGCCGATGCAATCCGTATCCTGGACGAAGTGTGGAACAAGACCCCGGATACTGCAACTACCAAATATGTGGTGGTTGGATTGGGTCAGCGATGCACTTTGGTCGGAGCTGGTGAGGATTCTCACTTTGCCGAACCGCCGGTGCACTTTGTCGACGCCCATACGGAACGCGCCGAAAATTCCTACGCCCGCATCATGCTGGTGATCGAACTGGCCAACTTCGGCACCCCAGAAGCCGAAGCCCGTTACATCGGCGCCGGCGCCCCGCATCCGGACGGTATCCAAGGCGTAGCGACGCACTTGAAGGAGTACTACAGCAACTAAGGTGGTTTTGTAAACATCCAGAGCACCTGTTGGATTCCCTCGGCGGTCCAACAAGACACTGAGAAACCGAATACGGAAACTTAAGCTGTGGCGAGCCCTTTTGATGCCGGATGGTGCGGGGAAGAGAATAAATATAGTCACAAGCGGGACTTTTTCACATCCCGCTTGCACTACAAAGTTGCCAAGACTATTCCGGGTTGGTGCTCTGCCAGAATTCCGACAGTCCATTGTTCTGGGTGCGGCCTCTGGCAGAAAGCACCGCCTTAAGTTGCCCCCGTCGCCCTTGCCGCGGACTGTATACGGCGAAAACGGCAATGAATCGACCGTATACTTGGGAGTTATCAATTCGGGTGTCAAAAGGTGGCGTTTGCATGGTGCGGCCCAGGGCCTTATTGGATGGCCCAACGCCCAGTGCGACTAGACTGACATCGGCCGGAACTCCGTCTGGATAGATCTCTGCCTCGAGTAACGCACCGTTTCCGGAAGTCGTATCCACAAAGGCCAAGGTTCCACCGTCTGCCACAGAGCGCGTGATAGTACCTGAGTTTCCAGGATTACCTTGAAGTGCGGTTCCAATATCTGTTTCGTCCAGGTGGTCCATGACCGTAGTCAGGAAATTAAGGCAGCCGGCCTGATCTGCGTTGATTGCGGTCGGGGTAAGCATATCTTGGAGGTCAGCATCCATGTAGGTCGGCACGGTTCCATCAGCCTTGAGCAAGGAATCCATGAAGTCGGGATAGCCGTTGTTGCCGAAGGTGGTGCGGTAGTATTCAAGGTTGGACATGATCGACGCCTGATTGTGGCTCAACGCGGCGTAATTGGCGGACCGGCGAACCCAGCCAGCTATCGCCACCACGAGACCGGAAACGATGGCTAAGATCATCAGGACAACAACGAGTTCGATAAGCGAGAAGGCTTTGCGCTGCTTCCTCAGAGGTTGGGGCAGGTGCATTGAAAAATCTCCTAGGTAGGGTTTACTAAAGATTCCGATAGGTAGAAACTAAGACTCGGTATCAATAAGTCAAGTGAACTGTGGATTTTTTTTTCTGACCGCTTGCTTCTTTCGGCCAGCTCGTTCTCAACCAATACGAGCACGCCGGCATTTTTTTCTGCTTTTTGCCGAGTTTTATGGCCGGAAAAAACAGGCAACATTAACTTGACAACGCGATGCCCACCGGTAGACTGTTTGTTACTGAGATTCAGAATCAAATTAATTGGGCGTTAGCGTTGGTGAATTCTTTGCCTCTTCAGTAAAAACCCAGCACCTCGAGTGTTTGCGGGACTGGTTATCGCAAGGTTTTTCATTCAACTGCTGCCGAAAGAAGTGTCATGAAACACGAACGACTAGGCCTGACCCTGCTGGAACTAGTGGTGGTGTTGGTGATCTTGGTCGCCTTAGCCGCTATTGTCGTTCCCCTGGTCAGCAATCATACTTCGGATTCACAGGCTGTTGCCACGCGAACCACAATGCGGCGTTTGCAAGATGTGCTGATGAACCAATACTGGCCGGATATGTATCCGGTAAATGTGGAAAACGGCGTAAACCACGGCTTTCCCCAACCGTTAATGGGCTCCCGGCAAGCCCACCCGCAACTTCGCTATCTGTTCATTAATCCGGTGGATGAATCCAACAATCAGGATTTTGATCCCGTGCATCGCCGTGGCTGGAGAGGGTCCTACCTGCAGCACAATGGCTTTACGTATACCGTTGCCGGTACTTTTACCGATTCATTTGGTTTGACTGGTGATCCTTCCGTATCGGACGGCTGG
>CAZPPD010000287.1:0-7031 GCA_964588185.1 uncultured Alcaligenaceae bacterium
GGTCGAAGAAAACAGCAAGGTCTTTTCATCCGCAGATACCCAGGGATTACCATCGGCTTCCTTGCTGTTGACCCGGGGGCCCAGGTTTACCGGATTGGTCCATACATAATCATCGGAAGTGAGAACGAAACCAGAAGTGCCGGGGAAAAATGTGGATCTTGGCCACATGCTTCGGGGAAGCTTCCAGAGACGAAGGGCATAGTCGCCGCTGCTAATCCACCCGTCCTTAGTCCAATACGAACCACCAGCGGTTAGAATTTTAGTTCCATCTGGCGATGGGGCGACATCCCATACCCCGCCTTTTAAACCCGTGTCGTGGTATTTGATTTCCCACGTTTGCAAATCGACCAGAGCCACCGACTTTCCGCCTGCAAGATAAGCAAACCTACCGTCCGGAGATGCGGATATGTTTTGGACTCCACTCTTAATGGATATTTCGCGGATTAATTTACCGCTCCGCCAGTCAAACAGTCGCAGCTTCTTTTCACCGTCACCGACAAGGACTCGTCCGTTCGGTAACAAAACCATGCCAACTCCAGCAACATTTATGGAAGGATCATTGGGAAAGCTTCGTATGAGTTTCTTTTCTTTCCGACTCCAGACATAAACACGCGAATCGCGGCTGGCGGCGAGAATGTATTTACCATCCGAAGTGATAGCTACCTGCAGGAGCGTTTTTTGAGGTCCGTCAAGACTGGCAAGTTGCTTTCCCGTTTCGACATGGAAGCCAACTACGCAATTCCCATGTCCGCCCACGTAGACTTCTTTACCATCCAGAGAAAATGCAACGGAGTCAATGAACTCCTTATTTTCGGAAAACCTGCGAACCAGCTCCCCGGTAAGAACGTTCCATAAGGTCAATTCTTTGTTTTTGGTCCCCGTTGCTAGATATTTATTGTCCGGAGAAAACGCCAGAGACATTACTTTTTGATTGTGGGGGAGCGTGTGAAGGAGTTTTCCGGTTTCCATGTTCCAAATGCGTGCCGTTTTGTCCCCATCAAAATAACCGCTTCCGCTGGCTGAAAATTTACCGTCAGAAGAATAAGCGAGATCCTTGACCGGTCCCGTGTGGCCTTCAAATTTTCGGAGCAATACGATTTCGGGTTTCGACGGGTTGTTGCTGAGATCCACTTGGACCGGTAATCGCCAGAGACGGAGGGCATAGTCGCCCGAATCCCGAACTTTGTTATCCCACCACCAACCACCCCCACTAAGAAGAGTCCGCTCGTCACTGCTGAGCGACAAGAAAAGGCCCTCATGATTCGGGGTGTGGGCATAGGCTAACAATTTTTTGCTCGGATAATCCCAAATGGTGATGCGGTGGGCACCTCCGCAGAAAAGTCGTTTGCCGGAGGAATCAAAAAAGAGGGTATTGATCTTACTTTTTTCTACGGACCACCTGTCGATTCGCTTACCGGTCTTGGCGTCACAAGCATGAAGGTCTCCGCTTGAATCTCCAACAATGATTGTCCTACCATCCGAAGACCAGGCAGCGGCCGAAGGCTCTTTTATGTAGTCCCTGAATTCAAGTATCTTTTTGCCATCTGAAACGCGAAAAATTCCAGCATTTTGCTCATTGTAAAAAAAGCAAACCATGTTGCCGTCCGGGGAGAATGAAGCTGCTTGATGATTCTTCTGGCTTTCATCCTGGAACATTTGCAAGGTTTTCCCATCCTTGGAATCCAGCAGAAGGATAGGAGCTTTCCTTCTCACCACAACAATTCCCTCTCCATTGGGTGCGAACTCAAGCCGAATTACATTACCGGCTAAGCCTAATTTCTTTGTCCAAAACACTTGGTCGCTATCTAAATCCCAAAATTGAACCTGAGAAAATCCAGATCCCCCTTCGCCAATGACCAAGTACTTGCCATCTTTGGAAAACGCAGCGGAGTGCCACATGGTTTTTGATGGCAAGTTCTTGGCGAAATAACAATCCTCTGCCCCGTCCTTCCATTTTCGTATCCGGGCAATATATCTTTGGGCACAAAAGGAAATCGCCTCACCATTGGGCAACAATCGAATAGCCCGGACCGACCGAACATTCCCCGTCAATTTGCGGATCAGTTCCAACTCTTGGGGAAGACGCTCCTCCGCCAACTGTTTTTCGCCCAGGGAAACAACGAGAACATCTTTTCCCTTCAGCAACTCAACTTTAAGAGCCGGATTCTCGCCGCTCCCCAGACTGAATTCCTTGGTGGTAAATTTCAGGTCACCCCGTTGAACCGACAATGTATGTTTGCCGGGCTTGAAATGGATGGTTTCTCCATCATTGTCGATCGAAAAGGTTTTCTCCCCAAACGTCACCTTGATCTTTGGATCATTGATCTCGATTCGCACGGTTCCTTGGGGAGTGCGGAAATAGAGAACCGTAGCGGCAATAATTAATAGCAATAAAGCCGCCGAAGCCAGAGCGGTCAGCAATGGCCAACGACGTGAGGCTTTTTCTTGGCCTGCACTTGCGGGCTCATTTTCAGAAGTAGTGAACTGTTCCAAAGCCACGGCCACTTCGGCGGGTGTTTGGTATCGGTCTGCCGGGTCCTTGGCCATCATTTTGCGGATGACTCCCCGCAATCGGGGCGGCACATCGGGACGAAGCGTTCGAATTTTGGTCGGTTCTTGAGTGGCGTGAGCCTTGAGCTTCTTGACGGAATCTTTTTCGGGGAAGGGAGCTCTGCCGGTCAGCAAGTAATAGAAGGTGCACCCCAGGCTGTAAATATCCGAGCGAATGTCTGCGGAACTGGCGTTTTGGGCTTGCTCCGGTGCCATGTAATCAGGAGTACCCATCACTACTCCGGCTTGGGTTAGCTGCATGGTCTTGGAAAGCTGCGAGGCTTCCACGATGGCCGTGTCTTTAATCACCGGTTCACTGATGAGCGAAGCCAAGCCGAAATCGAGGATTTTGATCTGGCCTTCCGGGGTCAGCATTAAGTTCTGGGGTTTTATGTCCCGGTGCACCATGCCCCGTTCGTGAGCGTGCTGCAAACCGAGGGCAACCTGCCGCATATAAATTGTGGCTTCCTTAATTGACAGCGGACCTTTTTCTTTCAACATAGTGGAGAGATTATCTCCCGGCACATATTCCATGACGAAGAAATGGGTATCCCCGGCTTGGTCCGCATCATAAGCGGTGACTATATTGGGATGATCCAAACGCCCCGCCGCTTGAACTTCCCGATGGAAGCGATCCACCGCTGCTTGATTCGCCGTCAATTCGGAATTGATGACCTTGAGAGCAACAGTGCGGTCCAACCGCAGTTGCACGGCCTTGTAGATCGCACCCATGCCCCCCAACCCGATTAGTTCCTCGATTTCATAGCGGGGATGATTCAACAGCTTGGGATCGAGAGATACCGTTGCCTGAGGACTGGTTTTTTCCGGTGTATCCCCATCCTGCGTGGCAACCCCTTCGGTAGGCGCAAAGTTATCTGACTCCTCCTCCAAGCCAACAGTACCCTGATTATCCCCTGTTTTCTCTTGAAAGTAAGTTTTGCATTCGCGAACTAAGGACACGAATGAATCATTGGGGATTTCCCGGAGGGTTTGCCGGCAAGAATCACAAGTATCAAGGTGAATGCCGACTTGCTCAATCAAATCGGGTTCAAGCAACCCGGAGGCAAACCCGCTCAGTTGTTCTTTGTCTGGATGGTCTTGTGCAATCATGGTCGATCCCAAATAAATAGTCCGAAATCGGTCGAAATGATGAAAGAGACCTTACAGGTGCGCATCCCATGTAGGAATTGAGCTATGAATTAAAGTGCAGAATAAATCGGTTTCTTACACACCGGGAACAAATTTTTTGGAGCCTCACGGAATCAAACCCTCGGAAACCTTCCGTAAAGCATGAAGAACTCGGGACTTAGCCACATAAACCGAACTTAAGGACAGGTCTAATTTTTTGGCTACTTCTTCGGGTGAATGCTCCTCCATGACCTGAAGGAGAAAAGCTTGCCAGGTGTTGGCGGCGAAGCGTGGCTGGATCAATTGCACTAACGACTGCATTACCTGGAGGTCGTGCTCGCGGTCCCAGCGTTGGCTCATTTGGCTGTTGGCGTCTTCCAACTCCTGCAGATGGCTAAGAAAATCCGTACCGCCTAAAACCTGCGGCTGGTTTTGTTTTCCTCGCCAATAATTCCGTAAGCGGTTGACCAAAATCTGCCTCAACCAAGAGCGAAAGGCACCTTTCCGCTGATTGTGTTGAAATTTAGGCAGTTCTCGGGTAACCACCATCAATACCTCTTGGATAAGGTCATCCGCATCTGCCCCGCGGAGGTCATCGTAAGAGCGCAGCCAGGTTTGGAATACGGGTGTGTACAGATTGACCAGCTGATCCCATTGCAAAGAATCATCTTGTTGTTGAAGTTGGTCCAGGAAGCTGAGAGAGGTGTCCAACATGGAAGAATAAAATACACGTTCTTCTGGTATATGGGAAGGATTTAGATCGGATTTTAATATGGAGGGGGCTGCCTGAAAAGTTTGGATTGGGCCACAAAGAAGAATTACTTTGGAGATCTTCTTTGAGATGAATCGACAAGCGCATAAATATATCCCGGACCTCCATCGCTGGAGGTCCGGGGAACCAAGCTTACTTTCGGGTCCCGTCCATCCCTTCGGTAGCCTGGCAGCCTTATCCGCCCCCCCTCGGGCGGTTAAGAGCCCATAGCTTTGCGTCCCCGCCTCACGACGGGTTTGCCATTGTCGAGGATAGCCGTTTGATAGATTATCGCGGGAAATTAATGTTCCCGCTGGCTACGAAGAAAACTTAGGATACAATCACTGCGGTTGCAAATCGAATTTTTCCAAAAAATATCCCGGACTTATTAAATTCATTATCTTCTCCAAACCGCAGGAAGAAAGAAGGGCTATATACCTTAAGAGAGGTCCGGAAAGTTTTAATTATCATTCTTCAGGAGTGCCAAATGCAAATCGCCGTCACTGGTGGGACCGGTTTCTTGGGTCGATACCTTCTCCACGAACTGGCCGGAGCAGGGCACCAACTTCGCTGTTGGCATCGCAGCACTAGTGACCGTAGCGGCCTGGATTATTTGGCAAGCAGCATTGAATGGCAACAAGGAGACTTGGCCGATGCCGCTGCCACACAAAAATTGGTTTCCGGAGTGGATGCGGTTGTTCATTCGGCCTTGGATTGGGAACGAACCAAGAACCGCTTTCCCGAAATCGACGTCATTCAAAAAAACCTCATCGGCTCCTTGTTACTTTTTCAGGAGGCCCACAAAGCCGGTGTGGAGCGCTTTATTTTCATCTCCACCTGTGCCGTTCATGAAATTATTCTCGAAGACCGGTCCTTGGATGAAACCCATCCCACTTGGCCAACCAACCACTATGGGGCTCACAAGGCAGCACTGGAAAAATTTGTTCATAGCTATGGGTTTGGCAAGCAATGGTCGATTTGTGCGTTGCGGCCAACCGGAATCTACGGGGTAGCCCACCCAATCACTTCAAGCCGTTGGTATGACCTGGTCGGCCAAGTAGTTCGCGGCGAACCGGTCAACTCCGACAAGGGCGGCAAGGAAGTCCACGCCTCGGATGTCGCATTAGCAACCTCCTTATTGCTGGAGCAAGATCCTCAATTCCTGGCAGGTCAGGTGTTCAACTGCTATGACATGTACATTGCCGAACAGGACGTCGCCTGGATTGCTAAGGAAATAAGCGGCAGCAGCAGTGAAATTGCGGACCTAAACCGAGGACCAAAGCATCAGATCGAAACCGGAGTGATTCGCTCGCTGGGTATGAAGTTTGGCGGCGATGAGTTGCTGGAAGAGACGGTGGAAAAGTTGGTAGGGGCTCACAAGAACCAGGAGAGCTGATTTCATAACCAAACGACATTTTATCAGTAGCCTGTGGTGGTGATTACATCGACGATTTGGGATATAGGAACCTCAATGTTACTCAAGGACATTCCAAACCCCCGACATCGATCGGCTAGCTAAAAGTCATACTTGATAAGAATGTGTCTCCTCAACACAACACTTTCATTTCTACAGAAAAGAGGGGCAGAACCGATATCTGCCACCTTCCCACTCGACGGCCAGGAGGATTGCCGAGCCGAATGCTCAGCCGGAGATCCAAGTAGACAATAGTTGTTGAAGAGCATCGAGGTTGATTTGGTCGGTGAAACCAAATCTGTCGATGGCAATCCAAAGCAGGGAAACGTCGAGAACGCCGCAAGCGTAAGGGAGTTTCTTGCCCTTCCATTGCCGTAGCGAGCCGACGAAACGTCCAAATTTTTCGGACATGCTCTGCCAGCGGAAATGCTTGGCTTCGAGACGGTCGCGCTGATGAACCAATTTTCCCAGCTCATAGGTGGTCTTGGCGATTTCGCACGAAGGCCGATTGCTGTTGCCCTGTCGAGGATGCGGCTGATTGGCTAATTCCGCCGTTTTCAGAGAAACGCGAGAATAGGCCTTCTCCAAAACCCTCACCCGCCAACGCAGCAAACAACGCACCACACCCAGCACGAAAAGAAGTGCCGTGTACAAAACGATCATAGAAATCCTTACCTCTGCCATCACGATCCTGACCTATCGGATGTTTTCTTTTTTGACACTCAATTTTTTTGATGGTTCGGGGGAAGAGAGGAAAGTTTGTCGTGATGGAGACGAAAAGAGTATCGGGACGAATGAGAAAAACCGGGTTGGGCAATGAAGTGCTCTCAAGGATGCAATGAACGGGCGATGGCAGACCTCTTGCCGCGCGACAAGAAAACAGAATAATCCAAATACTTCGGAGAAATTCTTTGACCTGGTAAACAATACTTAGTAAATTTTCCGTTAAAGTTTGGTAGGGATTCAACAATCCTTCTTCAACTCACAACGATGGGAAAGGAGATCCCATGTCGCCTATCCGGGATGAGTTTGTTGCCGGGCTCCCTCTTGAGCAGGATCTGGTAACAAATCTTGAAACCATTCTTCTCCAAAGCCAAGAACCGCTAACTCTCACAAAAATTCGATCCCTTTTGTCCCCTCGATTCCGCCACCTCACTCTGGAGGAAATGGAATCCGTTGCTAACCGCC
>CAZPPD010000288.1:0-7028 GCA_964588185.1 uncultured Alcaligenaceae bacterium
TCTAGGCGAGCATGGTTCAGACCAATAGGTGGATTACAAACCCAAAATTCAGTGGGACACCCACTTAGGACTCAAGACTCTCTGGTATTCCTCTTTGAGGAAACACATCCAGTCATTTTTCTTCCTCATATCTGTGAGCTATGTTTGTGAATGAAATTTCAGTTCTAAGGAAAGATCGGTACTTCTTATGCCTACTTCTCGCATTGAGCTTACGGGAACCAGCCCGACTTTGAATGGACTGAGTTGGGAGTCGCGCGATGGTTTCAAGATCGGCAGACAAGTAAGCAATGACATCGTTCTGCAGGATCATTCTGTAGATAAAGACCAGGCAGAGATTCGGACCAATGGCCGGCATTGGCTTTTACGAGATCTGGCGAACAGTGAACGTTCCCCAAGTTTCCTGAATGGAGTGCAACTCAAAGGAAAGGAAGCCCCTTTGAATTTTAATGACACGCTCCAATTTGGGCGGCTCAAGCTCAAGGTTTCCCGCATCGATGCCGAAGAAGAGCAACCTCCGGAGCCTGCCCAAAAACCCAATTCACTGACAACTAATGGAGCCAGGCCGTCGGGGTTGTTAAGCATTCCGGCCCAGATCAAGACAACAGGCCCGCTGGTCAAAGTCGAAGCAGCAACTCACCGCACTTGGGAAGAAGCGCTGGAAGCTATTGCCCTGGATCCAAAGAATCAGATGCGGCAAGGGCAGAACCTGCTGACGCTGCTTCGCACCGGCTATCACCTCTGCCATATCTCCTCATTGGATGAGCTATTAAACTCCATCTTAAGCGATACCATCCGGGCCTTGAGTGCCCAGCGCGGGGCAATCGTATTGGCAGATGCGGAGAACAATCTCCACCTGCGGGCAGTGCAACATCCTCAGGTGCAAAAAAACAAAGGGCTCGGTTACAGTCGCACTTTGGCACACCGCAGTTTCTCGCTGGGGGAATCGCTCCTATGCCAGGATGTTGCCATGGAAGCTGCTTTGCAGTCCGCGACCAGTGTGCGCCATGGTGCGATGGCATCTATCATTTGCGCGTTACTCCGGTCCCCTCGATCGCGATTAGGCATTCTCCATTTGGACCGGGGACCTTTTCAGGAGCCGTTCACCATCCAGGATTTCTACTTGGCAGATGCCATCGCTGCCAGCGTTTCCATGGGGATTGAGAGTGCTCTGCTCGTTGAACAGCAGCGGGATGAATTTATCCAGTCGGTGACCTCATTGGCCCGTACGGTGGAAATGCGCGATCAATATACGGGAGATCATACCAAACGCGTTACGGACTATTCGGTGCTGCTAGGCCGAGAGCTGGGGCTGTCTCCAGCTGAAATCTACCAGATTCAAATCGGCACTCCTCTTCACGACATCGGCAAGATTGGGGTGCATGATTCTATCTTGCGAAAACCCGGGCGGTTGACCAATGAAGAATTCGAGGAGATGAAGCAGCACACCACCAAAGGAGCAGTGATCCTGCAATCTATCAAGAACCTGGATCCGATGATCCCTATCGTACGCCATCATCATGAACGTTGGGACGGCAGAGGCTACCCGGATGGTTTAGTGTCTGTGAACATACCTCTGACTGCCCGCGTGGTAGCGGTAACGGATGCCTTCGATGCCATGACCTCCGACCGGCCCTACCGGCAGGCGATGACTGCTTCCGAGGCCTTTGCGGAACTTCACAAGAGTGCAGGAACTCATTTCGACCCGGAATGTGTGGCTGCTTTTCTAAAGATCCAAGATCGTGTCGAGCAGGTGTTGCGGCGAAAACCTCAGGATATTTAGAAGTTCCTTGCAGCTCAAAAGCTACGTATGTTGGAGAACGCTCATCAGCGTTCAAAAAAAACCAGAATAGTTTAATGGCATTGCATTAGATCACTTCAATGGAATTATCAAACTGCAATTATCCACTTATGCGTAATCCTAAATCTCCGGTTTGACCGAGAGTTCGTCTGCCGTTGGGAAATGGCTCGGAACGGAGTAGGTAACTTCCCGCTTGGCCAGCCATTGCAAGCCGCGAATCAATACGGTTTGAACGCCAACACAGCGCATACTTGCCGGTTGCTTGTCGTTTCGCCAGACATGCCCGAAGGTCGAGTTGTATACTCTTCCCTTGCCATACTCAACAACCCATTCAACGGGCCAATGCTTTTTGGTGCGATCGTCAAAGGCATAGGACAGCACCTTTAGGTTTTTCGCGGGACCGCGTGCATAAAAATACACCTCCAAACCAGGTGTTTTCCAGCGTCGAGGAAAACCTTTGTGAATGGGGTGATCACCTATGCGAGTAAGTACCGTAGCCTTTCTCGGACCATGCCCGGTGCCGCGCCCTTCACCTTTGGCGATTTGGATGATGGATTGGTCTTT
Source organism: uncultured Alcaligenaceae bacterium (assembly GCA_964588185.1). Classification (GTDB taxonomy): domain Bacteria; phylum Planctomycetota; class Planctomycetia; order Gemmatales; family Gemmataceae; genus CAZPPD01. The sequence continues at coordinate 2,363 of CAZPPD010000288.1, forward strand.
GTCGTTCACAGCAAGGGCAACTCCCTGATTCTTTCCTCGCCATCCTAAACCGATGATATCGTTGTAGGCGGACCATCTCGGGAAGGCATTATTGGCGGAGTGGAAGATAAAGACCCCGCCGCCTTCTTTGACGTATTTCGCAAATGCCGTTTGCACTTCCTTTGGCCAGGAAGGACCACCGCCGATGTCGTTGCTGTTTTGCAAGACCACATCATAGTCTGCAAAACGAGGTCTCCAGGAATCCCAGCCTTTTGCCTTGGCGGTGGCAGGTGAGGTGGAAACACTGACTTTGAACATGCCGGTAGGTTTGAGGATGCTTTGAATAAGGGCGGTTGTCTTTTCCCAATCATGATTGCTAAAGCCGTCGACAATGAGAACTTTGATGGGTTCTTTTTCGGCTTTGGACCAGGATGTGGAAAATCCCAAGGTGGCAACGATCACCAGCAAAACCACAAAGGAGGTAATAACTTTCATGTTTGCTCCGGGAAGCGGATAAAGGTCATTTTTGTTGATGTGTTCTTATTTACCCGACTTTGCTTGATTTTGGAAAAGGAATAATCATTTTGTTCTGTTTTTCCGGATCTTCCGAGGTGTCCCAATTAAAGAAGCTCGGCAAATAGGAAGGAAATTTACTTTGAGAACGGATTATAATGCACCTCTTCTCTTCTGGAGGTGACAACAATGAAGAATCTCAATTCTATTTTGTCTGAGGCCGGTCAGCTATCACCCAACGAGCGAATATTGTTGATCGAAGAGATCTGGAAATCCCTTCGGGATGAGTTAAAGGTGCAGGCATCGAATAGCAATTTCCCGCAATACAAAACCGGTAAGGATTCCCTGGAGAAAGCCGGATTGATGGATGTCCACGACCACCAATGATTCTGGGACAGGTCCATTGGTGCCTAATGTGCCGGTCAAAAGGTCCTGCCTTTTACCTTGGAAAGTCATGGAGGCGAAGGCACCTGCGCCGGCACAAGGTGAACAATCCTTGCGGTTAGTTGATACGATCCTAATTTTCCAAAGCAGAAAAGGCCGAAAAAATTTCCAAGATTCTCTAAACCCCTTGACTTCCGAAGGTAACGTGAGAAATTAACTGTAGTGGCATGAAACGAAATAATTTCCAGGGAGTAAATAATTATGAGTTCCCCTTCCATCCCCATTTCAGATCTAAAGAATAACATCGCCAAGATGCAGAAAGAGTTGTCCGATCGCAACAAGCATCTAGCCAACTTGAACAAAAAGAAAGAGCAGTTGGAAGCAGAACTAAAGGCTGTTGACAAGGAAATAGATAGTGTGACCAAAGGTGGTTCCATCTCAGGAACCAAGAAAGCTTCCACGAGCAGGAGGAAATCACGATCCACTCGGAAGTCCTCAAGAAAAAGGGCCGCCGCCAAGAAAGCCATGCCCGCAGCAGCTCAGGCCAGCACCAAACCGGCAGGTAATGGAAAGACCGCTACCAAGAAGAAACCTGCTTCCCGCAAGAAAAAAGCTGTTCCTGCAAAACCGGAAGGACCTTCGCTTCGTGAAGCTCTGCTGGATGTGCTCAAGCGAAGTCGCCGCCCGCTGCAAAAGGAAGAATTGGCAAAGCGAATTCAGGAATCGGGATACAAAACCACCAGTTCGAATTTTGTCCGCGACGTGAATATCTTGGCTGGGAAATTGGATTCCGTCGAACGAGATGCGGATGGTGGATTGAGCATGAAACGATCCAAACGCTAATATCCTCCCAAAAACTTTATAGCAATGTAGGCTGGTGGCAATGACAACAGCCGAGGAGGTACTTGGTACCAACTCCCTACCGATAAGCTTGCCGCGACATTTTCATGGGGGACCGGTGTCCCCCGTTTTTATTCGTCTCATTGATAGCCCCATCACTTCTCTATTTGCCAATCTCATTTCTCTAAGCTAGGTTTGAGCAGCCAATTTTATTCGCATCTTCGGAACAGCCGGTTCTCCGAGGGGGGAGGTCCGTATTTTGCTTCAGGAATCCCAGATCACTGATTTCCCGACATCTCATGTAGCTACAAATAATATTTGGTTGGTAATTGCTGCCTATAACGAGGAAACCCGGCTGGCGGCAACGCTGCGAAAGGTTTGTTCGCTGCCGGTCAATGTGGTAGTCGTCGATGATGGATCCAGGGACGATACCTATCGAATTGCCCTGAACCATCCGGTCTGGGTTCTCAAGCATCGCATCAACTGTGGTCAGGGAGCTGCTTTGCAGACCGGAATTGACTTCGCCTTGGCAAAAGGAGCGGAGATCCTGGTTACCTTTGATGCGGATGGTCAGCATTCCATCGAGGATCTCGAAGCATTGGTCGAACCGGTTCGTCGAGGAGAAGTCGATGCTGCGCTGGGATCTCGTTTCTTGGGAAAGACCGTCGGCATGCCGCTGAGCAGGCGGATTGTATTGAAGTTGGCCGTTTGGTTCACACGCATCTTCTCCGGTATCCAGGTAACGGATACTCACAATGGACTGCGGGCTTTCTCCCGGAGGGCAGCTCAGCGGCTGCGGATCACGCAGGATCGCATGGCTCATGCCTCGGAGATCTTGGATCGCATTATCCAAGAGAATCTGAGTTATTGCGAGGTGCCGGTGACAATCCGGTATACGGAAGATACCATGCAAAAAGGTCAGAGTTCCTTGAATGCGGTCAAGATTGCCGGCCAATTGTTTCTAGGAAAAATGATTCCATGACACCGTTTCAGTACATTTCCATTACCATTCTCTCGGTCCTTGCTATCCGGGAATTCTTTGGGTTGTGGAAAACCAACGCTTCCAGAGGTATTGGCCGTTGGGTCCGAGGTGCGATTTGGTTGGCGGCAGCGGTGGCAATTTTTCGCCCGGACCTCATCCAAGTCATAGCCGAGCAGGTCGGTGTCCAGCGAGGTGCGGATTTTGTCTTCTACTTGTTTGTGCTGCTATTCTTTGGGGTATCCTTTTACTTCTATTCCCGTTTCGTTCGAATGCAGCGACAGATAACCCAACTGATTCGGCAACTGGCTATTCAGGAGGCTCAGCTAGGCGGGGAAGACCGGATTGCCGGTTAAACCATCATCAATTCTTCAATCAATTCGGCTATCTGTTTACAAATCTGGGCTTTATACCTCCAAAAAAGTAAAATATCTGAACGATGTCCCAGGATCACCCGGGTCCTGAGTTTAACAAGGACATTCGGATTTTTCTCCGGCTTAGGTACTCAATCTCATGCAAACAGAACCAAATATCCCCCAGGTCCCATTTCAAATCCCGGTTGCGGACCGAGTGAAACGGTTACCCCCGTATCTCTTCGGGAAAATCAATGAACTGAAATACCAGCAGCGACGGGCCGGAGTGGATGTCATTGATTTGGGCATGGGAAATCCAACGGATGTTCCCGACCCGATTGTGATCGACAAACTTTGTGAGGCTGTTCGCGATGAACGCAACCATCGGTATTCGGTAAGCAAGGGGCTTTTTAATTTGCGGCGGGAAGCTGCCTGGCGCTACAAGCGGCGCTATGATGTGGAACTGGACCCCGATACCGAGATTCTCGCCGGGCTGGGCTCCAAGGAATTATTCAGCCATCTTTGCCTGGCCCTTTTGGGTCCTGGGGATACCACCATCGTCCCGGCCCCTTCCTTTCCCATTCACGTCTATGGCGTAGCATTGGCCGAAGGCAATGTCATCAGCGTGGAATGTTCCAACCCCGAGACATTCTTGAGCCGAATTTCCTACATCGCGAAACATTTATTTCCCAAACCCAAAGTCCTAATCTTGAACTTCCCCCATAATCCCAGCACCGTCACGGTGGAAAGGGAGTTCTTCACCGAGGTGGTTGCTCTGGCCAAGCAGCACAATTTCATGGTGATTCATGATTTTGCCTATGGAGACGTCTGCTTTGACGGCTATCTCGCTCCGAGTTTCCTGAGTGTTCCCGGCGCCAAGGAGGTCGGCGTGGAAACCACTACCATGAGCAAAGGATTCAACATGGCGGGTTGGAGGTTGGGTTTCTGTGCCGGAAATGCGGAGATGGTTCGTGCACTAGCAACTGTCAAAGGTTACTACGACTACGGCATTTTTCAGCCGGTACAGATTGCCGGGATATTGGCTCTGCGCCACTGCGACAATCAGGTCACCGAGCAAGCTGCCGAATACCAGAAGCGCCGGGATGTCTTAGTGGAAGGTTTGCAACGGATTGGCTGGCAAGTGGAGAAACCCAAAGCGAGCATGTTTGTCTGGGCGCGTTATCCCGAAGAGTGGCAGGAAAAGATGGGGTCAATTGATTTCTCCATGAAGTTACTAAACGAAGCAGCGGTAGCTGTCAGCCCCGGACGCGGCTTTGGCGAAGCAGGTGAAGGCTACTTGCGTTTGGCGTTGGTGGAAAATGAACAACGTTTGCGGCAGGCAGTGCGGCAGATTAGCAGGTGTTTAAAGACGGGCGGAAAACTGGAATAGAAAAGAGCCAACCTTGGCCTGGATCCTGGTTCAGAAATTGGTTGAACAAATCAAAGCGAAATAATTTTGGGTGGCATGCTTTCGGGCCCACCCTTTTCGGATTTTGTTACCGCGACATTCCGGCCCGATAGGATGCTCGGACCCGGACATGCTTTCAGGTTGTGAAGTCACGGCAAAACGACTAAAGCATCGGGCACAATTTTGACTGAGATTATTTACGGATTTGTA
>CAZPPD010000289.1:0-7016 GCA_964588185.1 uncultured Alcaligenaceae bacterium
GCGTCTTCGGTTTGAATCAGGCAGACACGGCGGTGGAGTTTAACCGGTAACCTGCCACCTTTCGTTGGCTGCCTTCCATCAGGTTGCATGGGGGGATTCTAATTCCTCATAGGAGTAATGACTATTAAACGGTTTCGTAGGTTTCCGAAAGCATTTCTTTGCCATCCGCAATACTGTAACTGTATCCTTGTTCGGTCAGAAAAAGTTGCCGGTGGTGGGCAAAATCCAATTCCCGCGTATCACGGCTCACCAGGGTATAAAAATGAGCTGTTTCCCCATTGGCTTTCGGCCGTAGGATTCGCCCAAGCCGTTGGGCTTCTTCTTGCCGGGACCCAAAAGTCCCGGAAACCTGGATCAATACATTTGCATCCGGCAAATCGATAGCAAAATTGCCTACCTTGGATAATACGAGGTGGCGAACTTCGCCGGTTCGAAACCGGTTGTAAAGGTCTTCACGCACCGAATTGGGGGTGGTTCCGGTGATCAGGGGAAGGTCAAAGCGTTTGCTCAGACGACGCAATTGTTTTAGGTACTGACCGATCACTAAAACTCGTTGATCCGAATATTTGGAAAGCAGATGGCCAACAATCTCATCTTTGGCTTCGTTTTCACTGGCTATGCGATATTTTTCCCGCCATTCGGCAACCGCATACTCCATCCGGAGCGGTTCGGGCATTGTTATCCTGACCTCGGTGCAGTTGGCTTCTGCAATCCAACCTCGAGTCTCTAGTTCCCGCCAAGGAACATCATACTTCTTGGGCCCAATCAGAGTGAAAACATCCCCTTCCCGGCCATCCTCGCGAATCAGAGTGGCGGTTAAGCCCAAACGGCGGCGAGCTTGGATCTGCGCCGTCACTCGAAATACCGGAGCAGGTAGGAGGTGGACCTCATCATAAATAATCAGGCCCCAATCATTTTCTTCAAAGATCTTGAAGTGAGGGTAATCCTCTTTCTTGTCGGGATGGTGGGTTACAATTTGGTAGGTGGCTACCGTCACCGGACCAATTTCTTTGACCTCCCCGGTGTATTCTTTGACGTCTTTCTCTTCCAGATCGGTCTTGTCCAGAATTTCACGCCGCCATTGTTTAACCGCAGTGATGCTGGTGGTAAGGATCAGTGTGGATCTTTCCACTAAATCCATTGTAGCAATCCCCACGATGGTTTTGCCCGCACCACAGGGAAGTACAATTACACCACTCCCGCCGCGTACGTCTCCGCCGGCAAAGAAAATATCTGCTGCCTCACGCTGATAGTCTCGAACCTTGAACGGGATACCGTTTCGTGCAATCTCCCGAAGGTTTGTCGGCAATATAGCACCTTCGGTATATCCCGCCAAATCTTCGGCAGGGTAGCCTACGGTAATTAGTGCTTGTTTCAGAACCCCGCGATGGCCGGAATCGACTTTGAAGCTGCTCTCGTCCAATCGATCGCCAAGGTATTGGCGAACTTTGGGTTGCCGGACAAGTTCCTCCAGCAAAGGCTTATCAGTACAAACCAGCCGCAAGCTATTTTCAAACTTCTCCAGCTTCACCCGGCCGTATCGGCTTACTAATTCGTTGATTTCCTGGCTGAGGTTGGTGGGTAAAGGAAACTTGGTGTAATTCTGAAGGACCTCTATCATGTCATCGGCAGTAATTCCAGCTGCCGCCGCATTCCAGAGGGATAGGGGAGTAATCCGGTAAGTGTGAATGTGTTCAGGACTTTTTTCGAGTTCCGCAAAAGGAGCGAGGGCATCTCTGGCTTCAGTGTAAAGAGGATTATCCACCTCCACCAGGATTGAACGGTCCCCCTGGACGATAAGCGGGTTTGTGGGATCGTAGTGCATCTATGCGAAAGTTCCTCGGAAGAGCCCGGTTCTCTAATTCCAAATACCACTTTGCCCTTTATAATCTTGGGAGTCGGAACAAGGAAGGAACAAAGGGCAAAATGGCAGTGTAGTGGGTTCCCGACCTACGTGCAAGGGGAAGTCGTGGAGGTGTGCCATTGGATTTTGGGATTCACCAGATACTTTAGGTCATGCTCGCTCCTAGCTTTCTGAATCTTCCGCGTTTTTGACTGACAGCTAAGTCCTTTGAGAATCTTGGCGAGCATGCTTCAGACCAAAGGTGGATTACAAACCCTAAATTCAGTGGGGCATCCAGTCGTGGTTGTGGTCGGGATACCAGGAAGTAGCCCTATTCTGGGGCCGATGGTTGGTAAGATTAATTGAGAGATTGGACTTGGATAATTAATAGTAGGCTTAATTTTCTTCTTCTTTTTGCCCTTTCCCTTTTTCTTCCGGAGGCTTTTCGGAGCTTCCTTGACATTTACCTTGGGCAGATGCTTTGCCAATTTTAGCTTGATTTGGCGATACTTGGAATCGTTCGCCAGATTTGTCCATTCATGGGGATCCTTAGATTGATCGTACAGTTCCTCGGATCCATCGGAATACCTTATGTAGCGATAGTGGTTTAATCGGACAGCGTGGTTATTTCGACCGTAGGTGGTTATAGATGGAAATTCCCAGTTTTGTTTCGGATTCTTAAGAAGAGGGACCAAGCTGTTGCCCTGCAGTTTTTTGTTCCCAGGAAGATGACAAAGTTCAACCAAGGTGGGATAAATGTCCAACAAATTGACAGGACGTTCACATTTTTGGTTGGGCTGCGTTAGGCCCGGGACCCGCATTGCCATGGGAACGCGACAGGCATCTTCCCACAAGGCAAACTTCCGCCAATGTTCTTTTTCGCCCAGGTGCCAGCCGTGGTCGCTCCACAAGATTATAATGGTGTTTTCGGCGTGAGGACTATTAGCGAGCGCCTCCAAAAGCCGGCCCAGCTGGGCATCCATATAGGTAGAGGTCGCCAGGTAAGCTTGGACTGCCTCTTGCCAGTTTCCTTTCTTACGGATTTTGGCATGATCGCCGCTGCGCTTGGCCAGTTTTATCCCCGGCGGCGGGATGTCGTTCAGATCGCTTTCATTGACCTTGGGAAGGAGCACCTTTTTCAGTGGGTGCATTTTGAAATACTTTTGCGGTGCGTGCCAGGTCAGGTGAGGTTTTATGTAGCCTACCGCCAGGAAGAAGGGTTTTGCCTGTTTTTGGTTGAGTTTCTTGATTGCCCAGTCCGTCATTTGCGTGTCGGGCATAACTTTATCATCCGCCGGCAAAGGTCCCCAGGTCATATTGCCGCCAATCCCATTTTTGGGGAACTTCTTTTTGGGCAGTTTATTTTTGCCCCGATAGTATTCATGCCAAACTTTTGCCGCGGGATAACGGCCATGGAAGATTTTTCCTCCGCCCCAAACCAGATAATTATTTTGCATGAAATAAGCCGGTAAGGTTATGAAGTCTGCCAGCGGTTGCCGCCAATCTTGACTGTTAAAGTAAACCCCGCTGGATGAGGGACGCCTTCCGGTCAAGAGTGCCGCTCGGGAGGGATTGCAAGACGGAGCGGCACAATAAGCCTTCGTGAACAAGACGCCGCTTCGGCAAAATTTATCAATATTGGGCGTGCGCGCTTGAGGATGGCCGCCTAATACTCCAACCCAATCATTCAAATCATCAATGGCAATGAATAAGACATTTGGCGGAGATTTCTTTTGCGCTGCCTCACAAAGCCTCGGCCCGAAGATGCTCATAGCAAGAAAACAAACTACGGCGATTGAAAGGAAGTTTGGTCGCATGGGTAGTACCTGTTGAATTTAAGGGCTTCCACGTATTTGGGATGATGGGGTTTAAAGTATCTACTCAAAGAGTCAAAATGGATTTTGTTTTATGGCCGTTGGAAAATAATCCTAAAGTGCAATCCAACCCATGTAAAGTTTCTTATGCAAATACCACTTCTATAAATTCGAATGAGATCTCTTAACAAACTAATTCGTTTACCTTCCAAGATTAATTCCTTGCCCTCGGCCTCCATATAAGAAAGAATCATTTAGGTCTTTTTCTTATTCATTTTTTATTTCCCAGTCTCATCATTCACCGACCACCTTATGGATAAGCCTGACATCTCGCAAACTGTTGTTTCCGAAGTTACCCGTTTGCAATTGCCAAGTAATCCGGACTTAATTGAATCGGCCGTTGAATTTTTGCGGCATAAAGCAGTTCTCTGCGGCGCCTGCCATGAGGCCCGCTCGGGCAAATTACTGATTGCCTTGCACGAAGGACTCACCAATGCCATCGTTCATGGAAACTTGGAAATCTCTTCGGAATTAAAGGAAAGGGAAGACAATTCGTACATTGAATTGCTGCAGCAGCGAATGAAGGATCCCTATTTTGGCTCCCGGATCATCGACATTGTTGTCGACTACCAAGGCGACCACTGCCGGTGGATCATCACCGACCAGGGAAAGGGTTTTGATGTCGAAGCAGTGCTTGCCAAAACCGAGAGCAACAACCCGGAAGATTTGGCCAGCGGCCGGGGATTGCTGATGATGCGCAGTTTTATGGATGATGTTCGCTACGAAATGGGCGGAACTCAGTTGGTCCTCACCTTGGACAAGGAATCCGGCAAAGAACGCCGCCAACAGGAACGTGTGCCTATTAATTCGCCCTTACAAATTGCCCCGGTCATCAACGGCCAAATAATTTGGGAACAAGCCTACCCGGGTGTTGCCCGCAACATTTCCCAAGAAGGAATTTGCATGATTCAACACGAAGAGAATCAAGTTGGACATGTGGTGATTGAATTCCAGGATCAACCTTCCGCTTTGGTGGTTTCCGCAGAAGTTCGCTTTTCGAGGACCCTGGGCGGAAATCTTGTGGAATTGGGATGCCGCTTTGAAGAACCGGTCGATGACCAAAATTTGCAGCAATTTAAATCCCCGGAGGAAACCGCTGAGGGTTTGGGTAATTTGATTTTCTTGAACCAGGTGGTGGAGTTACCCGGGGAAGAAAGACGTGGTTTTCCCCGGGTATTATTTAATGATCGCATTCAAATTATTGTTGCTGCCGACAAACCTCCGTTGGTTGGATACCCGCGTGATCTTTCCCATTCGGGCATTAGTTTTTTAACCAGTGAAGATATAACAGGCGAAGTTACGCTGATTTTTTCGGTTTCTGCTAATCGTCCGCCTTTGTTGGTTCGAACCAATATTGTCCGCTGCATGAAAATTCAAGAAGGCTTCTATGATGCCGCCGGTCAATTTTTATTTGTTGCCGAAGGAGCAATGGAAAATCACCATAAGTAACCGTCGAACCGGCCGGCCAACCAGGATGGGTGGGCATCCAAGTCGGGATGAGGGCGAGTCAAAGTTCCGGGTGTCACTCACCATCTGGGATCAGATCCAGTCCGGTTCAACGGGTTGGGCCTCAGCAAACTCCACACAACGGCCCAAACCTTCCAACAGTTCCCTATCGACCCTAATTTCGATCTCCATTAGTGCAGTCGCCGTGCCAAATTTGTTGCAATCTTCTAAGTTATGTCTGGATAGGAAGTTCGGTTTTCCGGCCGGCATCCCAGTATTTCTGCTGTTGGTTTTTACAACAATAAGTTGTTGGTTTTAGTCAAAATATTGGTCAAATTTGCCTATGGGAACCAAAATCGATTTATTGTCGCTGGAAAAGGATGAGCAGTTTTCCGGGCTGATCCGCCTCATTCTCGATATGGCCCAGGAAAGAAATGTGGAACGGCTGTATCAAAAAATTGTTGATACCGGTGCCTCTTTTCCGAATGTTGCTTTGGTCCGCATTTATTTGCTGGGACCGGGGGACATTTGCGACAACTGTCCGCAGCGTGCCTACTGCCCGGATCAAACCCAATGCCTCCATCTAGTGGCCAGTGGCGGAACTTCCTTGCAAAAACCAAAGACTAAACAGCCAAAACTGGAGGAAGACCCCTTTCGCCGCATACCGCTGGGAATCAATCAAATTGGTCAGGCAGCCAGGGAAAAACAAATCCTCATCGTTCGAAAGAAAAAAAATCAAGAGTGGATACCGGATGAGGTTTGGGCAGAAGAGGAAAAAGTTCGCTGTTACGTTTGCCAGCCGTTAGTCTACCAGGGAAATACATTGGGAGTCTTGACTGTTTTTCACCGGGTGGAACCGAAAGAAGAGGGAATGTTTTTCGGGAAAATTGTGGCAGACCAGCTGTCGGCAGCAATCGTGAACGCCCGGGCATTTGAAGAAATCCAACAACTCAAGCAACACCTGGAGTGGGAAAACACCTATTTGCGCGAGGACTTGAGTGCCGAGGGATTTTTCGGCCAAATGCTGGGCAAGAGTCCTGCCTTTTTTGCCCTACAACAAAAGGTTGACTTGGTTGCTCCCACAGATGCCTCGGTATTAATCACCGGCGAAACCGGCACTGGAAAGGAATTGGTCGCCCGGGAAATTCATCAGCGCAGCCGCCGGAAAGATGAACCCCTGATTAAAGTTAACTGCGGAGCAATTCCGCCGGAAATTTATGAGTCTGAATTCTTTGGCCATGTAAAGGGAGCCTTCACCGGAGCTTTTCGGGATCGACCCGGGCGTTTCGAAGCAGCAGATGGGGGAACGTTGTTCCTGGACGAAGTGGGAGAGATTCCCCCTTTTCTCCAGACCAAATTGCTGCGGGTTTTGCAAGAAGGGACATACGAGCGGGTTGGCGATGATCAAACAAGACATGTCGACGTTCGCATAATTGCCGCCACGAACCGGGATTTAAAGCAAGAGATTAACAAGGGAAAATTTCGCCAGGATCTTTACTATCGCCTGAATGTTTTTCCCATCGAAATGCCGCCACTGCGAGACCGCAAGGAAGACATCCCGCTTTTGGCGTTTAAGTTTCTTGAGCAGGGTTGTCAGAAAATGCATATTCCGCCGCCGAAACTAACCAAGGGCAACATGGAAGAATTACAGCGCTACCATTGGCCCGGGAATATCCGAGAACTCCAAAATATCATTGAACGGGCCATTATTATGTCGCAGCACTACAAAAAGTTGCATTTCCACTTGGATCTGGAACGTAATGTTGCGGGTGAGGAAGTGGCAGCGGATTCCTTTCAAGTGACGAGCCCAACCGAATTGGAACGCATCCTACGGAAGATGAAATGCAGGAATT
>CAZPPD010000290.1:0-7000 GCA_964588185.1 uncultured Alcaligenaceae bacterium
ACCCCAATAACAAGAAAAGCCAATAATATCCCAACCACCGACCCCCCCTGCTTTTTTCTTGGCAAGGGAGCAGTTGGTGTAGAAATGCTCTGGGGTTGGAAATGAACATTTGCAGGAGGTTGCGGCGGCCTTGCCAAAGGCGGCTGAGGAGCAACCGTGCTGGGAACTCGAACCCCTTTTTGACATTTGGGACACCGGATTAACCTACCAGTGTATTGGGCCCCAACCCGGAGAGTAGCCTGACAATTACCGCATCTGAATGTAATTGCCGACATGGAATTTCTCCCCGATTGGAAAAGTGAATCTGACTGGCATTTTTTCATGGGAAAGGGCTGCCGTCAACAATAACTGTTCCTGAGATCTTCTGATTTTTTGCAAAAAAAATCAACATTCTCAGTAAACCAGCGTAGAATTGGGTTGCATGGGTAAAGGCCGCTTGCGAAATATTTGAATTTTCGTTAAAGAATTTTCGGTCTATGTAACGAGAAAGTGTGTTTAATAACATAGACTATTGATATCACATTCCCTATTTCCCCCATTTTTCACCATTGAGTAACGGCTAAGTAACCTTTCTAATGTGGAGAAATTAATGAAACAAGACAAACCGCCTTTAACTTTAACAATCCCAAGTGATGTGAGAATGTTATCGGTTGCTCGGGCGTTTGTCGAAGCGGCTTGCCAGATAGGGAATTACGACAAATCCAATACTCATGCCATCGTTCTTGCGGCAGGTGAAGCCTTCACCAACATCATTCGCCATGCCCACCACCAACTTCCGGACGCTCATATTAAGATCCAAATCCTTTTTCACGACGATTCCATCGAATTGTGGTTCCATGACCAAGGGGCACCCTTCGACCTCCAGTCTGTACCGCATTTAAATCCAGGTGAAATACGTTTGGGCGGTCGCGGTGTTTACCTGATGCGAACCTTGATGGACGAATTGACCTGCTCGCAGCGGCCTCAAGGCGGCAACACGCTGCGGATGGTGAAGTACCAAAAATCACAAACAATTGTACGAAATTGTGGATAATTATACATTTTTACAAAGGCCATTAATGTATAATTAATGCTATTGAATTCGCTACCATCCTCCCCTTTCGGAAAGCGGTTTTCATCGTTTTATGTGTTTATACTGGCGAATGACACGGAATACGTGTTTGCGCCCCAAAAAAACCAAGCCATTTTTGAAGTTCGCCGTTTTCAACCAAAATCGACTAAATCTTTTCCCCCAATGCGACGATAATTTGAGTGTGGCAAGGATGAATGTAACCAAGCGAACCGTTACATTTCTCTTGTTTCCCTGAGACCCATCAAAATTGGTAGGCCGGATTATCATTTCCTTTTGGCCAGTGGGTTGATTCCTTTAGACCCGTTTTATTAGAATAAACCTGTCCGGAAGAACAGCAGTCCCGTCTCTGTTCCTCCGCCGGGGGAGAAGATTATGCAGACCAACAACATTTCGTTACCTTGTTTAGAGGACCCGGTTGCTCGGTTCCGCATTTGGTGGCAATATGCCGCCGGCAGTGCTCTGTGCGGCAAAGAACACCCATCAAATCCGGAAGACGAGTTTCCCACCGATGACGACCCGGATTTTCGGGCGGATTTGGTGGCTCGAATCCGCAAACAAATTGCTGAAGGAACCTACGGGACCGAAGAGCAATGGGATGCGGCGTTAGAGAAGCTTTGGAAGGATTTGGAGCAAAAGTAATTCTTTTGCCAAGATCGCAGATAGCAAATTTAATAACTAAAGCCCACCGGCAATTTTCCCGGTGGGCTTCACCCACAATTAGCTATTCTTTTTGTCATGGCCTAGGGTAATAGCAGAACAGATTAGCTCTTCCATTTTAGATAAGAGGTGCTTTGGTGACTTTTCCCGCCTTAGAGGTGTCGCAGACTCCAGAAGAAAAATTTCGTGAATACCTTGCCAGCCGCCCCCGGCCCCAACGGTTCACGGAACAACAAAAGGAAATGATTCAATTTATCTTCAGTCAACATGAACATTTCGATGCGGACACCTTAATCGACGAAATGAAACAAGGGGGCATCCGGGTCAGCAGGGCCACGGTTTACCGCACCCTCACCAAGCTGGTAGATGCGGGTCTGTTACGCTGTTTGGATGTGGCACAGCGAACTTTTTACGAGCATGATTACGGTTACCCCCAACACGACCACCTCCATTGTGAAAAATGCGGCAAGATCATCGAGTTCCGCGACCCGGCGCTGGAAACCATGATCAAAAAAGTTACCCAGGAAAACAATTTCCAATTAAAAGGGCATAGCTTTGTTATTCGGGGTACTTGTTCCGAATGCAACCATGCCAGAAGTGTGAAACGCAGATTGGACTTGGTTTAAGTTTTATTCTTTTTGTCTTATAGTTTTCCTAAAAGTCTCTGGTTACCAGTAAATCCCCAAAATTAGTCTCGCGCTCAAATAATATTTCCTCGGCACCGAATAACCAATACCCCCTTCACGAATTTCCCGTCTCCCGTCAATTTGTCGATTGCCTAATAAAAAGCTAAACTTTTAAGCCCCCTTAGATTTCGGAGCAGAAGAATGCGACACCTAAAGTTGTGGCTATGTTTACTGGTTATCGCGCTGTGTGAGGTTCTCTGGCTGCCCTCGGCCACTGCCGGCTGAGGTCCGGTTTGCCCGGTCCCTCGTCGAGGGCCAACTAAAACCGAACCTACCGCAATGGAAAAATTCTTAAACGAATCCCCGGTTTTGACTTGGAGCGCCATCGGCGGATTGTTTCTGGCCGTTGCTTTTGGCTTCGGCAGTATCCTCCGGGAAGGTCAAAAGCTATCGATGCGCGAAAATAACTTTAAGCAACCGTGGGAAAGAATTCGGTAGTGAAGAAAGTCTATATCGGGAAGTAAAGTCCTCTCCTCACATCATTTGAGGAGAGGGAACCCATTTATTTCAGGCTTAAGTCAATTCCATTGCCGGCATTAAGGCTTGACCGGCGATGTCATAAAAGGAACTATGGAGAAGGAAAATTTCATTCACATTAACATCCAAGCCGACGAGTCGATTCTGTATTTGTTTGAATGAATGCGGATCCAGGCAGCGGGCTAATAATGCTCGCAAATGGTTCCCACACAGATCCAATTCCAATGCTTCGTCATTGTTTAAAGGAAAGGTTATATAGCGAAGTGTGCTCCGGTTGCTGCAGACCACGCAAGATCCTTTTTCCGTCCGTTCTATCAACGGATCGGCAATTCCCAGAACCAAAGCTTCCAGACAATTTGGGCAATAAGTTTTTCCGGCAATTTGGTCCCATCGAGCATTATCTTGTTGACACCGGCTGCAAATCTCTGATGGATTGATTTCAGCTACCTGAACTTTGCGAATACCTTTCGCCATCGACCACCCCCACTCCATTTCCAACCAAGGAAATATTTGCACCCCAGCCATCCACCAATTCAGTCGGCAACTGAGGAGGATATTCTTGATTGCTTTGATGCAAACGCGGTATTTCTTGGCTTATCCGGGAAAAAACTTCTCGATAATAAGGAACTGTGTGAATTAGGTAACCGATAGGATTTTTCGAAAACATTATCCGAGAGAGGAAATCAAACTGAAAAAACAGCTTGCCTTGTCCCGAATCTGGGAAACAAGGAAATACATTAGGATTGCCCGGGCACAAATCGAATAAAATGAAATCCCGGAAATACATCCTTGCGCATTTCCCGCATTTCTTGGCGTTTCTAAAACACTGGGCTTGTCAAAGGATAGGGTTTTCCGCCATAGTACTGGCGTTTTGCGGGCCCACCTAATGACAAATATAATCACGGAGGAAAAGATAAATGCGGAAGTTTATGGAAAAGGCAAAGGTTAAGCCGATTTCTTTTGGTATTGCCTGTTGGATTGCTTGGGTATTTCTTGGAACCTCTCTTCCGGAAGCTTCCGGCCAAACCAAAAAACGGACATCTGCAACCAAGGTCAAAGTAACCGCCAAAGGGAATACTCCAAACCCTGCAGGTTTGCAACAAGTGAACGTCACCATTGCCATTCAAAAAGATTGGTACATCTACGCCAATCCGTCGGGAATTGAAATCCCCGTGGAAACGAAAATTACCATCCAAGGACAAAAAGCCAAGTTAGTTCGGGTTTATTACCCCAAAGGCCAACTGGTGTCCGACAATGGATTTTCCTACAAGGTTTACAAGAATAGCGTTACCATTCCTGTCTTGGTCCAACGGTCTCCGGGGATTAATGGCCCATTGGAAATTACCGTCCGGATCAATGCCTGTCATACCCGGGGATTTTGCCTTCCGGCCGGGACTGCGAAAGTGGTGGTTCCGTAGGAAGACAAATGGTTATTACGAGATGAGTAACTAAATTGGGTGGAGAGGAAGCAAAATTTGAGTCGTTGGTTCCTTTCCTTTCTTTTTCACCAACTTAATTGTTCAATCGAATCAAATAGACTGGTTTGTCCGTTTTCATTTTGATTCTTGGTTCGGTAATTTACTCCCACCCCGGCAACCAGTTCTGAATAAACCGCGAATCAGCTGACGCCAGCGCAGAACGAGCCCTTCGCGCCCGAGCCAAGGGAAAAGTAGGTTCAGTTACTACTAAATCCGGACCCACTTCCTCTTGTGAAGCAGTGTGGATTTGAAAAGGATGAAAATCTCCACCGATTATTTCTCGCACCTTTTCCGCGGCCAGGTTTGGAAGATTGCATTCCTGACTCAAATGAAGCTGAACCAAATGTTGCAGGCGTCCCGACTCGGATTTCTGCAAAACCTTCTTCACCAGTTGGCTAGCCTGATCATTGGACAGATGGCCATTGTTGCTCATCGTGCGGGCAACGGCTCCCGGCCACCGTTTGCTGTTTTTTTGCATTTCCAAATCATGGTTGAATTCCAAGGCCAGGACATCCGCGTCCTTCAAATAGTTGACCAACGAATTATCCCAATTTCCGAGATCGGCTGCATATCCCAGGATTTGCACCTGACCGTAAAGGTCGAGTGGGCCCTCAAAACGAAAACCGCAAGTCATGTGGCCATCGTGTTGCACGCGAAATGGGAAACAACTGAAATGCGGGGCAAAGCGAATCGGCAGGTCAACTTCGTAAGAAAAGACCAAATTGGCTGCTAGTAATTCCCCAAAAGCAGGACTGCTGGCAGTTAAAGAATCATAATGCGACCGATGGCAGTACAAGGGGATTTTCCATCCCAGCAATGCCGCAAAAGACCGATCGTTCCAATGATCTGCATGGGTGTGAGTTAAGAGAACTGCCTGAACCTGGGGCCATCCAATTCCTGCCGTTTCAAATCGTTTTTCCAGCTGCTTGGGGCCTAATCCCAGGTCAATCAGCAACCCAAATTGATCCGCTTCCACATAAGAGGTATTGCCGGCACTGCCGCTTGCCAGAACCGTAAACTTCAAGGACATGAACGCACTCCTCGCGAATGGGAAATCCTTTAGTGTCGTTTCTTTGGAGGCGGAGCTTTCGGGGAAGCTACCCGAACCCCTGGTTTTCCGGATTTATTCCTTGATTTAGCGACGGGTTGAGCTTGTCCTTGGGATGGAACTGCCGGGGTCGCCACGGGGACCTGGCTTTTGCCTCGAGGGAACAATAAGTAATCCAAGCCAATGGGTCCACCGCCGATCAGGAATAACCCCAAACTCATCACGATCAGAATAAGATTATATTCGTAACCACCGTTCATTATAGAAAATCCATTGGCCCCGGTTACTTTCCAGATGGCCCCGGCCATGAGAGTGATAATACCCAAACATGCCAGTCGGGTAAGGAACCCCAAACCTAATGCGATGCCCCCAAATAATTCACAATAAGCAATCAGCTTCTGCTTGGGGGCTGCCATTTGCCCTTCGAACATGTTATCGTACCATTCGGCTCCCCAATCCATCTGAGAGTTCACTTTTTGCAAACCATGGATGATAAAAATCGCTGCCAATGCCAACCGCATGATTAATGGCACGATTGTTTTGCGAACCACAGCATCAAACATAATTTCCTCTCTGCCTTGGCACCAACTTCTTCCGACCATCGTACTGGGAAACCGCAAAATTGTCATCCTGATGTTGCGATTTGCTACCATAGCTTCATTGGACAAAATTTACCTAAGCTCCTGTTATCCATGGAAGAAGTAGCAAGCGGAATTTACCTCCTGACCGGGTTTCCCAGATATGCCATCAATGCTTATCTGGTCGAAGATGTATTGGTGGATGCGGCAACTCGATGGAGGAAAAGGAAACTTCTCCGTCAGCTAAAAGACCGCACGATTCGCATGGCCGTTTTAACCCATTGCCATCCGGATCATCAAGGATGCGCTCATGCCGTTTGCAGTCTCCTAAAGATCCCTCTTGCCTGCCACGAGGAAGATCTGCCGGCAATGGAAGGCAAAGCGGAAATGGTTCCTCTCAACTGGTTGGTCCGGTTAGGCCATTGGATGTGGGCAGGCCCTACCCATCCGGTCAGTAAACCATTGACAGAGGGAGAAGAAATAGCCGGATTCAAGATTATCCATACCCCGGGGCATACTCCCGGACACATTCTCCTATTCCGGGAGTCCGACAGGGTCGCCATCGCCGGGGATTTGTTAGCCAACATCAATCTCCTCACCGGCAAAGCCGGACTGCGAGAACCCCCGCCCTTCCTTTCGGCGGATCGGATGGAAAACCGCCGATCCTTGCGGAAGCTGGTTGATTTAAGACCTTCGCTGGTTTGTTTTGGCCATGGCCCACCTTTAGAGAAGACCGAACTGCTCGAAGTTTTGGCGGATAGGTGGAATGTTTGAACGATTAGAAAGCGCCTTCTCGCACTTGTCCGTGTCTCAGCCCTTTGCGATAAACAACCAGATTCTCCGGAGTAACTGAATCATTTTCGGGAAGCACTGCATCGCCTTTTTCCTTGTTCACTTGGGTAACACTTTTCATTTCGGCCAGAACAGGAGCCCCATCTATTGCCTTGGCATTTTCGTCGTAGTAATCAAACCAGGGCAATCCCGCTTTAGTGTATCGTTTCGCA